>JASEJN010000051.1 GCA_030016385.1 Clostridiales bacterium
ATTTAAAGAATAAACGCAATGTATAGATTGTTAATAATTTTATATACAATAAAAGCGTAATAATTTCAACATAAAGAAAGAATAATTAAATTTTATTAAACAAGTTATGCACAATATTATCCACAACCTGTGTATAACTTGTTGAGATATAAAAAATAAAAAATTATCAACAAGTTATCAACAGTCAGTAATATAATAACAAATAATAAAATCTTAATCAATAACTTATCCACAAAAAAACAATATTGTTATTAAAATTATTAACAGTTAATAGTGGGTACATATGGATTATTTGAAGAATATTATGGAAAAAGCATCAGAAGAAAGACTTTAGAGTATATTAACACATGCTTAAGATAAACAGGATTAGTTTTTTGCAAATTTACAAACTCTTAAGACTGTGGGCTTAGCGATTGTAACAATATTACTTAAATACAAAATATATCTAAATGGACTTCAATTCGAAATTTGAAATCGGTATAAAAAAGATTATGTTATTTTAAGCAGCGAATGAACATTATAAAAGTTTTGATAAGTTCTTGGCTTTGCTGTCGCTTAAGGATCCTTATAGCTTTTTATTGTTTGAACACAAGTGAGGTTCAAAAGGTCTTGAATTATCAATGCTGCTGGTCTTAGAACTTATAAAACTTGAATCTGGCAAATGAGTGTTCAAAATAACACAAGTTCATTTTACAAATCGAAGTTAAAAGCAGATGTTCCTTGACATATGATATTCCAAAATATATAATCTTAGTAGTATTGTGAAAAGATATGACTCTAGTTCATATATAAGCTGGCATAAGGGGGTGTTTTTATTGCTACAGACATATCAGCCGAAAAAAAGGCAAAGAAAAAAAGAGCATGGTTTCAGGAAGAGAATGAGGACTTTAGATGGCAGGCATGTTTTACAGAGAAGAAGAAGAAAAGGAAGAAAAAGATTAACAGTGTAAGGCCGCATAATGTGGCCTTATTCTGTAATGGCCATATTCCGGAGGATTAAACTTACCAATGAATAAAGCTGAAAAATTAAAAAAAAGTTATGAATTCAAAGCAGTATATAATAAGGGTAAAGTATATTCAAATAATCTGTTGGTATTATATATTGTAAAGAATAATGCGGGTTATAACAAAGCGGGATTTTCTGTAAGCAAAAAGGTCGGAAAAAGCGTAGTGAGGAATAAAGTCAGGCGCAGGATAAGAGAATGCTATAGATTAAATAGTAATAGACTTAAGAGCGGATATAATATGGTTTTTATATCGAGAGTACAGGCAAGAGGAGCCTTATACAGGGAAATAGAAAATGCGATGATATCGTTGTTTAAAAAAGCTTTGGTCTGGAATTGTGAAGAGTGATAGCCAATATGAAATATATATTCATTTATTTAATTAAATTCTATCAAAAATTTATTTCACCTTTAAAACCTCCAAGCTGTAGATTTTATCCTACGTGTTCTCAATATGCGGTAGAAGCTATAGAAAAATACGGAAGTATAAAGGGAATTTATCTTTCGGTAAGAAGAATATTAAAATGCCATCCGTTTCATCCAGGAGGGTATGATCCGGTACCATAGAATAAAGGAGGTTTGAGATTTGCAAGCGATTACTAATATATTAACTGATGTATTCAAGTGGATACATATGCTTGTGCCAAGTTATGGAATAGATATTATTTTGTTTACACTTCTTATAAAAATCGTGCTGCTTCCATTTAACATTGCACAAACAAGATCAACTGTCAAAACACAGATGATACAACCGAAATTAAAGGAAATTCAGAAAAAATATAAAAATGATCCTAAAAAATTACAGGAAGCACAATTGGAATTGTATAAATCGGAAGGTGTAAACCCACTTGCAGGATGCTTACCTTTAATAATTCAATTACCAGTATTATGGGCTGTTTTTTATGTTTTCAGGGCATATCCTTTTGGGAGTGCTACATTCTTAGGGCTGACTTTGTCTAAGGTTGTAAAGGATGCAAATCCGGTATATATTGGCTTATTATTTGCAATAGTATCCGGCGCAACTACGTATATTTCAACATGGCTGTTGACACCTAAAAATCAGGAACCTTCAGCGATGTCATCGAGCAGTACGAACTTTATAATGTCCGCTTTTTTTGGCTGGGTAAGCTGGACAATGCCTGCAGGACTTGTAGTATACTGGATTGTCAACAATATATTTCAGCTTGTAATACAATATTCGTTGAATGAGGCTATGTACAAGAAGTTAAAATCAAAATAGGCAGGATTAACCTTTTATAGGGGAGGTGAATTTTTCCTGTGAATAAGACAATAGAAGCGACAGGTAAAAATACTGATGAGGCTATAGAGAATGCTATAAATGAATTAAATGTATCGAGAAAAAATGTCGATGTGGAAGTTCTGGAAAAGGGAAGCAAGGGTTTTTTCGGAATAATCGGTTCGAAATTGGCCAGAGTTAGGGTAACCGTTAAAAATGATTATGAATATGAGGCAAGATCTTTTTTAAAAAATGTTTTGAATTCAATGGGCATAGAATCAGAGATAGAAATCGTGGATGAAGATAGTGAATTGAAGATAAATATTTCAGGCAAAAATATGGGGATACTTATAGGACATAGGGGGGAGACCTTAGATTCCTTGCAGTATCTTACAAGCCTGGTGATAAACAAAAATAATACGGACGGAGAGTATAAAAGGGTCGTTATAGATACTGAAAATTACAGGCACAAAAGGGAAGAGACCCTTATAAAGCTTGCAAACAGGCTTGCGATAAAAGTAAGGACGACAAACACAAGAGTAGTGCTTGAACCTATGAATCCATATGAGAGAAGGATAATACATTCGGCATTGCAGAATAATCCGTATGTATTTACACATAGCGAAGGAGAAGAGCCTTACAGAAAGGTTATAATAGAATTGAGAAAATAACTGTAAATACTTTTTATTGATAAAGGGGATAATATAAAGCATTTAGCACGTTCTATATAAAAAAAGTCCAGAAAGCTGGGCTTTTTTAGTTGGAATAATTGGGCATAATAACTATGACTATAATTTGTAATTCGATATAGATAAGCTGTGATTTTAAAGATAATTAGTAAAGAATATCATAGATTTGAAAGGTTAAATTTCCGGGGAAATACGAAGGTGATTTTTTATGTATGACGATACGATTGCGGCTATTTCTACACCTCCTGGGGAAGGCGGGATAGGAATTGTCAGGATTTCGGGAAAAGAATCTTTAAATATCCTTGAAAGGATATTTAAAAGTTACAGGAATAAGGATATAAAGAGTTTCAAAACTTACACGCTGATGTATGGTTATATACATGATGTGGAAAGCGGAAATATAATAGATGAAGTTTTAGTAAGCTATATGAAATCACCTCACACATATACAAGGGAAGACATAGTTGAAATAAACTGCCATGGAGGGGCTGTTTCGGTAAAAAAAATACTTGAAGATGTTTTAAGATCGGGAGCAAGGCTCGCGGAACCCGGTGAATTTACAAAAAGGGCGTTTTTAAACGGGAGGATAGATCTGTCTCAGGCTGAGGCCGTGATAGATATAGTAAGAGCAAAAACAGATGAAAGCATGGATGCTGCGTTAAAACAGCTTGAAGGCAGTTTGTCTAAAAAACTTAAGCCGATTAAAGATGTTTTGCTGGATATTATGTCGCATATAGAAGCTTCGATTGACTTCCCTGAGGAGGATGTCGACGAAGTATTATATAAGGATTTAAAGGATAGCTGCATCGATTTGATGGGCAAATTAGATGAAATGATAATTACGGCAGATACAGGAAAGATAATAAGAGAAGGACTGAATACTGTAATCGTCGGAAAGCCTAATGTGGGCAAATCATCTCTTTTAAATGCCCTGCTCGAGGAAAACAGGGCTATCGTAACGGATATACCCGGAACCACAAGGGATATTATAGAGGATCATTTAAATATAAGGGGAATACCTGTCAATATAATTGATACCGCCGGCATAAGAGAAGCTAAAGATGAAGTGGAAAAAATAGGTGTACAAAAAACCAAGGAGTATTTTAAAAAGGCTGATCTTGTTATTTTTATACTGGATGGCAGCGACATACTGACGCATGAGGATATGGAGATCTTTAAACTTGTAAATGGTAGAAAATGTATTATACTCATAAACAAAACAGACCTTCCTCAAAAAATCGATATGAATGATGTCTTAAAATATTCCAGGGACAGTAAAATTCTGAAGGCATCGATAAAAAACGGCATCGGTATCAGCCGGCTAAAAGATATGATATATAATTATGTGTACGGCGGAAAAGTAAAGCAGAGTACGGATTTTATGATTACTAATGTAAGACATAAAGATTTGCTTACAAAAGCAAAGTTATCCTTAAAAAGCGCAGTTGATGCGGTAGATAAAAATATTCCTCTCGATTTGATATCCATCGATATAAATGATTGCTTGGGGGATATAGGGGAGATTACGGGAGAAAATATTTCGGACGATATTATAGACAGGATATTCAGCCGATTCTGCATTGGAAAGTAGGTTATGCATATGGTTTATGATGCAGGAAAATACGATGTTATTGTAATAGGAGCAGGGCATGCCGGATGCGAGGCCGCTCTTGCATGCGCAAGAATGGGATGCAAAACGCTGGTATGTACGATAAATTTAGACAGCATAGCGCTTATGCCGTGTAATCCCGCAATAGGGGGGACGGCAAAAGGGCATCTTGTAAGGGAAGTAGACGCGCTGGGCGGCGAAATGGGAGTCAATATAGATAAAACATTTATACAGTCAAGGATGTTGAATACGTCAAAGGGACCTGCCGTACATTCCTTGAGGGCCCAGGCGGATAAAAAGGCATATCAGTTTACAATGAAGCATACCCTTGAAAAACAGGAAAACCTTAGCATAAAACAGGACGAGATAATAAAATTGGATATTCAGAATAAAAGGGTGAAAGGTGTATACACGAAAAACGGCGCGTATTTTGAGACAAAAGCCATTGTAATGACAACGGGAACTTATCTTAAGGGAAGGATAATAATAGGTGAAGTTACATACAGCGGAGGACCTAACGGGTTGTTTGCGGCAAATGAATTATCGGATGATCTAAAAAAGCACGGAATAAAGCTCAGGAGGTTCAAGACCGGCACCCCTGCAAGGGTAAACAGAAGGAGCCTTGATTTTTCAAAAATGATAATTCAGCCCGGCGACGATATGATAACGCCTTTTTCATTCATGACGGATGTTGATGGCATTAAAAGGGATCAGATGCCATGTTACCTTACGTATACAAATGAGAGGACCCACAAGATTATTAGGGACAATATAGGAAGATCACCCATATACACAGGCGAGATTGTAGGCATAGGGCCAAGGTATTGTCCTTCAATCGAGAGCAAGGTAATGATGTTTCCGGATAAAAAGAGCCATCAGCTTTTTATAGAGCCTGAAGGAGAAAATACTGAGGAGATGTATGTGCAGGGTATGTCAAGTTCGCTGCCTGAGGACGTGCAGATACAGTTTTTAAGAACAATACCCGGCCTTGAAGATGTGGAAATGATGAGGACCGCGTATGCCATAGAATATGACTGCATAGATCCGACCCAGCTGAAGCTTTCCCTTGAGATGAAGGAAATAGAAGGATTATTTTGCGCCGGTCAGATAAACGGAAGCTCCGGGTACGAAGAAGCTGCGGCGCAGGGAATAATAGCGGGAATAAATGCCGCCCTTAAGATAAAAAACAAAGAGCCATTGATACTGGACAGAAGCGACGCATATATAGGCGTTTTGATAGATGATCTTGTAACCAAGGGTACTAATGAGCCATACAGGATGATGACATCAAGGTCAGAATACAGGCTGCTCTTGAGGCAGGATAATGCAGATATGAGGCTTACCGAAAAGAGTTATAAAGTAGGTCTTGCGACAAGAGAGAGATATGAAAGATACAGAAAACGGAAAGAAAAAATAGGGGATGAGATCGAAAGGATTTCGAAAGTCATCATAACGCCGGATGAAAATGTTGCTGAATTTTTAAAATCTGCCAACAGTTCCGAGATAAAAAGCGGAATTAAACTTATGGAGATTTTAAAGCGTCCGGAGATTAATTATGAGAATACCGTCCAAATTGATAGCGGCAGACCTAAAGGTATTGAAAAAAGTGTATCCGAGGAAGTTGAAATATTGATAAAGTATGATGGATATATAAAAAAGCAGATCAGGCAGATGGAACAGTTTAAAAAGCTGGAAGGGAAAAGGATCCCAAATGGCATTGATTATAAGACAATAAACGGGCTAAGGTTGGAGGCGAGAGAAAAATTAGCTGATATAAAACCGCAGAATATAGGTCAGGCGTCGAGGATTTCAGGGGTTTCTCCAGCTGATATATCGGTACTTCTTATATATCTTGAACAATTTAGAAGGAGACACTGATAACATGAAAAACGTTGAATTGTTAAGAGAAGGTTTAAAGATATACGGTATCTATCTAGATGAGGAGCGTGCCGGAAAGTTTGATATCTATATCAATATGCTGCTTGAGTGGAATAAAAAAATAAATCTTACGGCGGTTACGGAAGAAAAAGAAATAATAATAAAGCATTTTCTGGATTCTTTGTCATGTGTCCAGAGCGGCATAGACATGAAATGTAAAAATGTTATAGATATCGGAACAGGAGGGGGGTTCCCGGGCGTACCATTAAAAATAGTTTTTCCAGAGATGGATTTGACATTGCTGGATTCGTTGAATAAAAGGGTGATATTTTTAAGGGAACTGACAAAAATTCTTGATATAAATGCCGATATCATACACGGGAGAGCGGAAGAGTATGCTGTCAAAGATGAGTACAGGGAGAAATATGATGTCGCTATTTCGAGAGCCGTTGCCCCCATGAACATACTCATTGAATATATGGCTCCATTTGTTAAAGTCGGGGGATATATATTATGTCAAAAGGGACCAAATGTTTTTGACGAGGTAAAAGCTGCAGGCGATGGCATAAATATTCTTGGAGGAAAGTTAGAAAAAATTTTATCGACAGATATTTACAACAGCGATATCCACCATTATATTGTAAAAATAAAAAAGGTAAAATCATGTCCTGAAAATTATCCGAGGAAAGCTGGAATAATAAAGAAAAAACCATTAAAATGACGAAATAAAAAGATACTTTGGATTTTTAAAAAACAATATATGCATTTTGCTTGTCGCTATAAATATTATAAAATTATGTATAAAAAAAGGATAAGAAAGAGTTATGGCGAAATGGATATCTGCATGGGAAAAAAGGGAAACTGTATTTTTCATTTTAAGGGATGGTGTTTATGGCGTTAGATAGGAGCAAAGAGATAAAAAATATACGTATTGAGTTGATAAGGCCTAATGTATATCAGCCGAGGAAAAAATTCAATCAGGAGAGTCTGGAAGAACTTACCGAATCAATAAAAAAATATGGAGTGCTCCAGCCTGTTAGCGTAAGGTCTAATGGGTTAAAATATTATGAGTTGATCGCCGGAGAGAGAAGATTGAGAGCAGCACAGCTTGCGGGATTAAAAGAGATACCAGCAATTGTGATCAATGCCACCGATAGCGATTCGGCAGTGCTTGCGCTTATTGAGAACCTTCAAAGGGAGGATTTAAATTACATTGAAGAGGCGGAAGGGTACGAGAGCCTGATAAAAGATCATAATTATACTCAGGAACAGCTGTCTTCGATTATAGGCAAAAAGCAGTCAACTATAGCAAATAAGCTGAGAATATTGAGGTTATCGGATAAAATAAAGCAGAAGCTGATAGAATATAACTTGACAGAAAGGCATGCGAGAGCAATTTTAAAGATACCCGATGAGGAAACGCAGCTTAAGATAATTGAAAAAATAAAAGAAAAGGGATATACGGTAAAAAAGACTGAGGAAATAGTGGATGGCATAATTGAAAAGATAGAAGAGTCCCATGATGAAAAGGATAATAAGGGAAGAAGAGTTAAGCGCGCAATAATGAACGCCAAAATATACATAAATACAATAAAAAATATAATGGAAAAAAGCGGTGTAAGCGCTCAGTATTCATATATAGATAAAGATGACTGGATAGAGGTTATGGTAAAAATACCCAAAAGGGCATAGGCTATATTTTACCTAAAAGGAGCAGTATGCCGATAACTATGAACGCTATTGCAGCCCCTGTTTGTATAGTATTTGCCGGAATATATTTTGAAATTATACTTCCAGCAAATACTCCGACAAGAGATGAACAGGCAAGTGCAAGGGATGCGCCTATAAAAATCGGCCATATTGATTTATTCTGAGCTGCAAGAAGCATTGTTGCTATCTGTGTCTTATCGCCGAGTTCTGCTATGAAAACCAGAAAAAAAGTTGTTATTATTAATTTAAGCATTTAAACTCCTCCAAAGTAAATACACTCGATAGAGTGCTTTTTTTATTTGCCATTATAGAATATAGCCTTTACTAAAATATATATTGCAATTAGCAGTAAAAAATATGCAGAAGGCAATAAATTATTTCCAACAATTCGAAATTTTAAATAGGATATAAATAACATAAGTTTATATTACGAATTGAAATTAAATTATATATTTATTTTAAATTTTAATATGCGTTTGTTATAATTAAGGAGTACTATAAATATATTTTGAACCGTTTTAAGAAGAGGTGAAACGATGGCAAGGTCTATTGCAATATTCAATCAGAAGGGCGGGGTGGGCAAAACTACTACCAATATAAATCTATGTTCATACCTGGCCTCGTGGGGGAAGAAAGTATTGACCATAGATATAGACCCGCAGGGGAACACCACAAGTGGAATTGGAATTGATAAGAGCAAAATAGACGTTTCGGTTTATGACGTGATATTAGGTGGAGTAGATGCAAAGGAAGCAATAAAAGATACATGCATAAAAAATCTTTACATTATACCGTCGACAGTGCAGCTTGCAGGGGCGGAGATAGAACTTATAGGAATAAATGAAAGAGAAATAATGCTGAAGCAGGCGTTAAAGTCAGTAAACGATGAGTATGATTTTATTTTTATAGACTGTCCCCCATCCCTTGGGCTGTTAACGATAAATGCGCTGTCGGCTGTAAGCAGCGTGATAATACCGATACAGTGCGAGTTTTACGCTTTAGAAGGAGTTGGCCAGCTTATAAAAACGATACAGCTTGTAAGAAGGAACCTTAACCCTCATCTTGAGATTGAGGGTGTGGTATTATGTATGTTTGATGGGAGGACGAATCTTTCGACGGCTGTTGTAGATGAGGTGAAAAGATTTTTTAAAGGGAAGGTATATAAGACAATGATACCGAGAAATATAAGGCTTGCTGAATCGCCAAGCTATGGACAACCTATAATGCAATATGATCCAAAGTGCAAGGGCGCAGAATCCTACGAAGAATTTGCACGTGAGTTTTTGATAAATGAGAAATACAGATCAAGGGATGTGATATGATGGCAAATAAAAAACCTGCTTTGGGGAGGGGATTGGAAGCGCTGATTCCGGATATTGAACCGGAGGTGGAAGGCGGTATTACTGAAATAGATATAAATGAAATACAACCTAATAAAGAGCAGCCGAGAAAGAAATTCGACGAGGATAAATTAAAGCAACTTGCGGAATCGATAAAGGAGCATGGAGTCGTACAGCCTGTTATAGTTAAAAAGGAAGGCGAATTTTATTCATTAATAGCCGGAGAGAGAAGATGGAGAGCGGCCAGGATCGCAGGAATCAGAAAAATACCGGCTATAATAAAAGATTTTACAAATAATGAAGTAATGGAGATTTCCCTTATAGAGAATCTCCAGAGGGAAGATTTAAACCCTATAGAAGAAGCTGAAGCATATGCAAGATTAATAAATGAATTCAATATGACTCAGGAGGATATAGCAAATAAGATCGGTAAAAGCAGATCCGCCGTAGCGAATATATTAAGATTGATAAATCTTGATGAAAGAGTAAGGAAATTTGTCTACGAAGATGTGCTCTCTGAAGGGCACGCAAGGGCGCTGATAAATATAGATGATAAGGATGTACAATATGAAACGGCAAAAAAAATAATCGACGAAAATCTAAATGTAAGACAGTCTGAAAAATTAGTAAAGAAAATTTTATTGAGCAAAATAATTGAGAAGAGAAGGAAACCTCAGAAAAAGAATGAGCCTTATATAAATGATATTCAGGAAAAGCTAAAAAATCATTTAGGTACAAAAGTCAGAGTAACATATGGACGAAAAAAGGGAAAGATTGAAATAGAATATTATTCTTATGATGACTTGGAACGCCTAATGAATTTGTTGAATATTTAAATTGTTTCACGTGAAACAAAATCCGGGAGACGCTGATACATAAGGCTTAGAAATGTACACTCGAAAAATTTTTGCAAAGTTTCAGCGGGTTGAAATGCTCATTTCGTTGCTCAAATAACGCAAGTTCAGACTTGCAGGATGGAAGTCTAGTGCATACCATACGGTGAGCATTTTCACGCCGGATGAAATTTTGCTAACATTGCAATAGTATTATGACAGTTTTTGTTATATAATATTAATGCCATCTATATACAGCTAAAGGAAAGGTGAACAATTTATGAATTTTATATTTGATCTCATAAAAAGCTATAGCGCATACATTATACTTGCGCTTTTATTCATTATCATTATTGAGTTTATAATAATTTTATGCAACACTGCCGGTATTTCAAAGCTTAAACATAAGTACAGAAAATTTACGAGGGGCGGCAAGAATAAAAACATTGAGGAACTTTTAACTGACATCATGGGTAAACTCGATAATGCAGTCGAAACATCAGATAAAATGAAAAATTTATATGGAGGAATAAATGAAAGACTGGATAAATGCATTCAAAAGGTAAGTTTGCTCAGATATAAAGCATTTGATGACATGGGAAGCGCGGCTTTAAGCTTCTCGATAGCCTTGCTGGATGCGCACAATGATGGATTTATAATAACCGGTATATACGGAAGCGATGAATGTGCTACATATGCAAAACCTGTTGAAAAGGGAATCCCTAAATATAACCTCTCTGACGAGGAGAAACAGGTCTTGGAAGAAGCCATGAAAAAAAGGGCAAACATTAATAATTAAACTGGTATGTATAAAAACCCACATCACGAAAATACTAAAAGTAAGTGAGGTGGGTTTATGTTTAGTATAAATATTGATGAGAATCTGGAATACCTTTCTGATGAATTAAAAAACATGGGATACGCTGTATACAGGATTTCAGATAAAAAGTATGCCGATGTTGTCATATACTCGGGGAAGGTCACTCATTTATCATCACTGGACTCGTCCTTGGGCGGAGTATTTTTGATTAACGGCGATGGCAAAAGCGGCGCCGATATCGAAAATATTATTAAATGCAGGGCATATAGCCCGCTATTTTAGGTGATATGATGTTTAAAGACAGGATGGATGCAGGATTAAAACTTGCAGATAAGCTTTTGAAATTTAAAGACGAAGACTGCGTTATAATTGGTATTCCAAGAGGCGGCGCCATCATAGCCAGATGTATTGCAGATAAATTAAAAAAGCCATGGGATATAATAGTTTCAGAGAAAATTGGTGCACCGTTTAACAAAGAGATTGCCATAGGCGCTGTTTGTCAGGACGGTTCTTATATATTGAATAAGAATATCATTAAATATTATGGAATATCCCGTGATTATATAGATAGTGAAACGAAAAAGAAAGTATCTGATGCTGCAAAACGGCTTAAAGACTATAAGGGGAAAACATATTTTCCGGATATAGATGGGAAAACAGTTATACTTTCCGATGATGGGATCGCTACGGGTTATACATTCACTGCGGCTATAAACTCATTGAAAAACCATGGGGCTAAACGCATTATCGGAGCCGTACCTGTAGCTTCCACAGAAGCAATAAATCTTCTTAAAAAGAATATAGAAGGGATAGTATGCGCCGAGGTTTCCGAAGAATTTATGAGCGTTAGAAGCTTTTATGAAAATTTTAAACAGAATACCGACGAGGATATAATCAATCTATTTAAACAGGAAAATATAAAAAGGTTTGTATAAAAGAACCTATGATAAATCATAGGTTCTTTTATACTGTGCTGAAAATTTATTTTGAAGTTCATCTATAGATAAAAGTATACCTTTTGTTATAATATCCGCCATTTTCATTACAAGGCTAAGCCTTGTATTTTGCAGTACAAAATATTCCATATATCCGCATGTATTTACCACACCTGTTATGTTCATATTTCCTATGGAAACTAAATTTTTATTGACACCTGCTCCGGGATAAATGGGACCATTTGATATATTTATGTGGCCGACATTTTCCTCACGGCCAAGGCATGCATCGATCGCAACTATGAAGGGATTTTCATATAATCTTTTTATTTCGGATATCTTTACAGTCAGGTTTTTTGCATGCACCGGATTATCCAGTGTGCCATAAACGGAAATGTTTTCATATGACATATCGGACAGCTTATATCCAATCATGGGTCCGAGGCTGTCTCCTGTAGACCTGTCTGTACCAATACAGAGGAATATAATATTTTTGTATGAATCATCCATATTTGAATATATATAAAACTTAAAAAGTTTATTAAAATTGATTTGTGCAAAATCGTCATTAATATCCACGATAGATTTATTTTGCTTAAACAATATTTATGCTCCACCTTTCAGTAAAAAAAAACATTTATTTAAAAATGCGTTAATATAATTTTTTCCTGAAAAGGAGAGGAGTATACATTATCTTCAAATCGTTAAGCTTCAGAATTCCATATTACGAATAAATAACAAGCTATATTTGTTAAAGTAAAAAATTGATATTGATTTTAAAGATAAACAGGAAAGAATATTTATAGGATCTATAACAGCAATTGGAGATACATTATAACACTTCAACTTTTTTAAGAATTACATAAAACACAACGTAAAAAATTGTGAAAACCATACCGATGAAGCCGTAAGCCTTAATTCCTACAAAGATAGCAATTATGATTGCAAGAGGATGTATACCAAGGGAGTATGATAGGACTTTTGGCTCAAGGATTTGTCTTACGACTGTTATTATGAGGTATGTTATAAGCAGTCCTATGCCCTTTATTATAAGTCCCGTAACGCCGGCCTTAATGTATGCGCCTGCTATAATATAACAGATACCTGTAGGTATTAAAATAAATCCGGGACCTAATATCGGGAGAAGGTCCGCTATTGATGTCATTATTGAAATAAGCAGCGAATATTTTAAACCCAATATGGTTGTTGCAATATATGTTTCAATAAAAGTAATGGATATAAGTATCATGTACGCTTTCAAATATTTAAATATCATGCTGTTGGTATGCATGATGATTTCCTTGATGCGGGAACTGCCTTCCTTTGAAAAAGGTGAAAACAATTTGGATTTAATCTTTTTTAAATCTATAGCAATATATATGGAAGATAAAATAGTAAAAAGGTAAAATAGCAATATTCCCGGCAGGGACTTTATTATATTCAAAAGATATTTGACGATAACCACCGCCGCTGTAAAAGAACCGGAGAAAATTTTGTTTGTCGAGTCTTTTATAGCGTTTAAAATCGAAGGATCTATTGAATGATAATATGATAAAATAGCATCGGCAAAGCTGTATTCTTGATTTTTTAATTTCATAAAATAATCCGATATCAAAGTCGATAAGGATATAAGCTGGTTTACAATGCCAAATATTATTGCGCCTATAATAAAAGATATAATTGCAAATATGATCAATACCGTAAAAACAGCGGTTATTTTCCGGTTTAGTTTAAGCTTTTTCGAAAAGAAATTTATCGGGCGCTGTGCGGCTAAGGCTATAAGCGTTCCGATTACGAAGGGCAGTATGTATGGCGCAAGCAAATACAACAGTATAAAAACAATGCTGTATGATACTGTATATATGGCAATTTTATTAAATTTATTCAGCATCTCTTGATTTATCATTTAAAAACTCCTTAACAAATATAAAATGCTTTTTTTTAATTATTGACTGATTATTTATCATTATATCATTTTATGCTGTCGTTCGAAACAAAATTGGCATAATGTAGTGCATATTTATATGAATATGGTAATATATAACTATAAAGTATATTCAAGGAATAATGCCGGCGGACTTTAAAGCGATGTAAGCGTATCATAATTATTTGAAGAACATTATGGAAGGAGCATTATATTTTAGCGATTGAAATAATATTCTTCAAACATATACATTAAGTGGCCATACAAATTTGCCTTGCAGTGCCGAATTTGTTAAAATAGCAGTAGATTCATATTATGTAAATTTGAATATAATAAACGACCGGGGTGGTTTTATGGGATATGGAGTAAACTGGATGGATATAGCTGCAGCTTTAATATTGATTATTTGCATTTTTGAAGGATTTCACAGGGGATTTATATTAACTGTTTTTGGCATAGCAGGATTTTTTATATCGTTATATGCTGCGAGGGCAATGACATACCCTGTTTTGCAATATATAACCAAAAACACGGGCATATACAAATCGGTATATGGATATATTTCAGGCAAAGGTGCACCGGGAACCAACGCTGTTCAGGTATTTAAAATACTTGGGGCAAAGGGTGAAATAAATGCCTTTATCGCCAATTCCGTTATAATAGCAGCGATCTTTTTTGTATTGTTCGCCATAGTGAGGATAATATTATCCATTATTGCAAGGGCCTTAAATACTGCGGCAAGACTGCCCGTAATAAGGCATTTCAACAAGGCGGGAGGCTTTATTTTAGGAGCAGCGAAGGGCATTTTGATTCTGTATGTCATATTTGCAATACTGACGCTTATAATGCCTTTCCTTCCATCAAACAGCGTTATAGTTACAAGCATAAATAATTCTGCTTTCGCGTCTAATTTCTACAGGTATAATATAATTACGCCATGGCTTATGGGGCAGATCAAGTGAAATAGCAAAGCCCAGATAATGGGTGCATATATATTCTTCGAATAGTGTTGATGTACCCTATGTACTCACAATAATGTCATTGTTGAAGTATGAAATATGTCTGGTATAATAAATATATTGAATTATATTTTCGAAGGCAAAGGCGTCTTCAGCTGAGGGGTTGATTTCGCCTTTTTTGATAAGGAGGAATTAAGTGAATGTACTTTTCAAATGAAGATGTTTTAAAAGCTGCCCATGATGGAGATGTACAGTTTATAAGGCTTCAGATAACGGATATATCAGGCATAATGAAGAATGTCGCTATAACTGTTGAAGAACTTGAAAAAGCATTGAATGGAGATATACTGTTTGACGGATCATCGATAGATGGCAATGTAAGGGTGGAAGAATCCGACATGTACTTAAAACCGGACCCTGAAACATTTGTGGTATATCCATGGAGAACCACATCGGGACTTGATGCAAGGCTTATCTGCGATGTTTATACGGCAGACAAAAAGCCTTTTGAGGGCGACCCGAGGTTTGTATTGAAAAAAGTTTTAAAAGAAGCTTCGGATATGGGCTATACATTGAGAGTGAGTCCCGAATGTGAATTTTTCCTTTTCCATACTGATGAAAAGGGAAGACCGACAACAGAAACTCATGATAATGCAAGTTACTATGACCTTGCACCTGTGGACCTTGGCGAAAATGCAAGAAGGGACATGGTTATTGCGCTGAAACAGATGGGATTTGAAGTCGAAGCATCTCACCACGAGATATCGCCAGGACAGCATGAGATAGATCTGAAAAGCGATGACGCATTGAATGCGGCTGATAAAATAATGACATTTAAGGCAATAGTCAGGATAATAGCCCAGCGCCATGGGCTGCATGCGACTTTTATGCCAAAACCCGTTTCCGATATTGCAGGCTCAGGCCTTCATATAAGCCAGGCTCTTTTCAGGAATGAGAAAAACTCATTTTATGATAGCAGCGATAAAATAGGCCTTTCCAAGGATGCATATTTTTATATGGGTGGTATATTAAAACACTCAAAGGCCATTACCGCCATAACAAATCCAATAGTCAATTCATATAAAAGGCTTATTTCAGGTTATGATGCGCCGTCGTATATAACATGGTCGGCAAGAAATTCAAGTTCACTTATAAAAGTGCCTGCAAAAAGAGGAGAAGATACTGTTCTTGAGCTTAGAAGCCCTGATTCGTCCTGCAACCCTTACCTGGCACTGGCTGTAATATTAAAATCCGGCCTTGATGGAATAAAAAATCATATTTCCCCTCCTGCTTCCATCGATAGGAACGTCTATGAAATGGATGCGTCGGACAGAATTGAAAACAATGTTGAAAGCCTTCCGGATTCCCTTACAAGCGCTCTTTCCTGTTTGGAGCAGGATGAACTTGTGAAGGATACCTTGGGTAAATATATATATTCACGATTTTTGGAGGCTAAGACCATTGAATGGCAGGAGTATATAAAAGTAGTTTCCGAATGGGAAATAAAAAATTATCTAACTAAATTTTAATTTGAGACAGGTGGGGCAATGGATACATTAAGGTTTGCCATAGGTGATGAAGATGAAAATGATTTATTTTTACTAAGGAATATACTCCAATCCAACGGTTACACGATTGCCTGTGAAGAAACTGACGGCCCGGCTCTATTAAGACAGATAAGGATTCTTACTCCTGATTTTGTTATAACAAGTTTTGATATGCCCGGTATAGGCGGCAGCGAGATCGCCAGGATCGTACAGGGGGACAGGATAGCTCCGGTTTTAATAGTTGCGGAGAGCTCCCAGGATATTTTCGCCAGAAACATGGGTAACGAAAGTTTTCCATATATACTGAAGCCCATTTCTGAAATGCATCTTTTAAGCGCAATCGAATATATTTATAACAGTTTTAAAAAACTGTCGGATCTTGAAAGAGAGGTCGCCGAGCTTAAAAAAACGCTGGAGGACAGAAAAACAGTGGATAGAGCGAAGGGCATACTCATGGATAGATATAACATGAAAGAAAAAGATGCATTTAGATATATTCAAAAAAGAAGCATGGACGAATGTAAACCCATTGCGGAGATCGCAAAGAGGATTATCGATAAAATAAAATAGAGGGGGTAGCCCCCTCTATTTTAGCAATTGGCATCAGTGCCAGGAACATCTAATAACACATCTTTAACTACTTTTACTTTTACTGTTATGCAATCTTTTTCCTGCAGGGCTTTAATTAATTTTCTCTGGCATGGATCATACCTAAATGCCGGGTTCTCGCATTTTGCAACACAGTCGTTACGAATGCATCCAAGATGGCTTGGTATTTCGACAGAGTTTACTTCAGAATCAAGAACAACTACCTTAGCTCCTTTTACAGCCTTAGGGACATTTATGCAGAGTGCAAACGGAATTTCAGCAGTTGCGTGTCTGATATTTCCGAATGTAAGCTTTGAAACCATGTTGCAAGATGGGTTGCAGCTTCTTTCCTTTGTTTTATATGGTATATCTTTTAGTATTCTACCGTTTACAAATACTTTTCCTTTTGAAGCTACAAGAACATCAAATACGATTTTCTTTGTAATTATATCTTCCATTATTTCAAATGCGGGCGGACAAAGAGGAATACATATTTCAACAATTGTCTCGGCACTTCCTGTTCCAAGTACTTCCTCAACCTCTATAGTCCTTTTCTTTTTTGCGCTGAAACCATCATCCTCGCATTCCTCACAAGGGTCTAAATCTTCCCTGTCGTCGGAAATATATTCATTGTTCATTTTATAATCTTCATATGACATTTTTTCTCCCCCTTTCGATTCTCCTACTATAAATTATGTAATATATGACACTTTGTTACATGTAAAAAAATTTTTTTGTTAATCTGTTGTAATACCATGTATAATATTCATAAAATATGTATCCTTTTTAAAGCAATTGAATGAGATGTTCTCATAAAGAATGGTATAAAAAGCAAGCCCACGACAGTATTATCTATACTTCATATAAATTATGAGGTGGAGCCAAAAGCAAAAAGGCAACTGCATGACACTAATTTGCATGTAGTTGCCTTTTTATTGCTTATTTCATTGAATTTATTTTCAACACGTTTTGCTCTTCCTGGTGGGGCTCCATCTGTTGGCTATTTCTTTCCTCCTCAATGGCTGCCTTATTCCTTTTTATTGCGCCTGAACGAATTAGGGCAAATTTAGCACAGGCAGGCCCGATTAACTCATACAGCACCGAAGAAGATAATATTATTGTGAGCAACATATTTCCCATAGTTTCAGGCAGAATTCTTTGGCCCAAAAAAGCAAGTCCAATTGCTACACCGGCTTGAGGAATCAAGGCCAATCCTAAGTAATTTCTTACTTCCTTAGTAGTCTTTGCTATAAGGCACCCTAAATAAGCGCCAAGATATTTCCCGGTTATCCGAATAATAAAATACGATATGCCCACTATTCCCAATGTGCCAAATGAGCTTATATCCAAGCTCATGCCCGATACCACAAAGAAAATAGATAAAATAGGGGGAGTAAACCGTTCAACCTGCTTGTATAATTCTTTATCCTTTGTCATGTTGATATATGTAGTACCAAATAACATACAGGAAAGCAACGGGGATACATCTACCGCAGCACACAACCCCGCAATACCTAAAAGAAGTGAAATGGTCAAAATCAGCCGATTATCCTCACTCCGTTTAGGCGTCATGAGTTTCCCCAATATAATGCCGCTTATAAAACCTATCACCAATGCTTCGACATTGTATACCATGGGCATTAAAACATCAGAGGCAGAAACATTCGCCCCGGCGCTGGTGTTAACTACGATGGTTGCCACGCTGAACACTATCAAACATACAGCGTCGTCAAACGCAACTACCTGTAATAATATATTTACAAAATTGCCGCGGGCATGATATTGCCGTATAGTAACCATTGTGCTGGCTGGGGCCGTAGCAGTTGCGATAGCTCCTAACAACAGGCAAAAACTCCAATCTAAGCGAAACAGGAAATACAAAGATAAAGTTACCAAAACTCCTGCAAGTAAGGATTCCAGCAGAGTAACGGTGATGACCCCAAATCCAGTTTCCTGAAAGGCTTCTTTTTTGAAGAAACGGCCTACTCCAAAGGCAATAAACGCCAAAGCAATATCGCTGATAAAGCTCATATTGTCAACCATCTCATGAGGAATTAAATTCAACACATAGGGACCAATTAATACGCCGGCGATAATATATCCGGTCACGTTAGGCAGCTTTAGCAATTTTGTTATACGGGTAAGCAAAAATCCAGCCAGCAAAATTATAGATAAAGATATAAGAATTATTGTAGTATCGTTTAAATGGCTTGCAAGATATCCCATGAACAGATGCCCCCTCTAAAATACAATATTTTCAAATGCGGCTAAAAACACGCACGTTAAAGTCCAATATGATGATGAAACCAAGCAACTAAAAAGATAAAAAAGTTTTAAGTAATTTCGCCCGTCACGAAAGCGAAGCATGTCAAACCCTTCTAACATCACCAGGGCGAGGAACACATTAATAACCGCTTTTAGCCAAAGTAGGTGTATAACATGAATTGCCAAATCTGCCGAAAAGCATAGCGGCAGGCAGAAAGGCATGAGTGCAATATTAGTTAAGAGAACGCCTTTCCATCCTGATTGTTTTTTCCCGAATTTTACAATCCTCATATAGCATGAATCATATTCGGAACAATTTTGCGTTGGCAAGTAAAATTGTTGATTGAAACAACTGGAAGAGCACGGCAGCGGCTTAATAACATTAAAAACAAGAACATGCCATACGAATAGAAGTTTTTGTCTCATTATCCTTGCCGCTTTTCTCAACTTATGTTATCATTATAGTCATAAATTAAATAAAGTAAATTTATAATAATTTAGGTGTATATAAATAATTATTATAATAAGAGGTGGACAAGATGATTGATTCTAAATTATACACCTTATTAGCAGTGGTCGAATTTAACAGTTACACGCGTGCGGCAGAGCATCTTTCTTTGACACAACCGGCTGTAACCCAACACATAAAGCAGTTAGAAAAGGAACTGAATATTAAAATTTTTAACCGTATTGGGAATGAGATAAAGCCTACAAATGAAGGGAATATTGTCATTCAGTATGCCCGAAGAAGCATTGCACTATATCAGAAGATGGAACAAAATATATTAGATGAACAGCACCATGTCAGGAGGCTTACGGTTGGAATAACACACACCGCTGAAAGCAATGCTGTGGCAGAAGTGTTGGGTAAGTACAGTTCTAAACATCCGGGTACAAGTATAACTATAATTTCTGACTCCATAAATAATCTTTATGATATGCTCAAAAATTATGAAGTAGATTTAGCCGTTGTCGAGGGGAAAGTGCAAGACACCAGCATTAATTCACTTCTACTTGACACAGATTCTTTAATGCTGGTCACGTCTAATAATAACCCCTTAGCAAAGAAAAGCATGGTAACCATAAACGAGTTAAAAAAGCAGCCCTTAATTCTTCGCAGACCCTCATCGGGAACCAGGAACCTGTTTACCGCTCACTTGGAAAGTAATAACATGTCGCTTGATGATTTTAATGTTATCTTAGAAGTCGACAATATTGCCACAATTAAAGACCTCATACGGCGGGATATAGGGGTATCTATCCTCGCGCGAAGCGTATGTCTTGATGAATTAAAAAAAGGGGAAATTACAGTATTGCCTATTGAGAATCTCAGTATGATTCGCGAAATAAATATCTTATATCACAGCGATTTTAAGCATGTTGATATTTTGCAAAGCATTATGAAGGAATACAATAAAGTGGTAAAATTTTACGCGTCATAAATCAAGATTTTTATGTAGCTTTATAAATTGAAAGGCAAGAACACTGACCATCAAAGCCAATGCTCTTGCCTTTTATAAAAATTCTAATAAATCTAAATATACGTCTATTTATTATTCAACCACTCCGTAAACTCCTGCAAGGAGATTTCCCCCGCATCACACTTGGCTTTTTCTTCCCTCGCCTTTTCGCTCCAAGCATAGAAATCACCTTGCTCAATCTTCCCAGCCTTAATCCAGCCAAAGCGCTTCTTGTACTCCCGGCGGTAGACCTTGAAAATGTCATCATTCTTGCGCTTTTCTGTCCAAGCCTTGATTGACCCTACATCCCGGCAAGTACGTCCCTTATCGTCAATGGGGCGGTTGCAGTATTCCGCATCGGAACGCCCGGAGAGGGCAAAATACCGCTTGCAGTTTTTGCAGATGCGCACAGGCTGTTCCAGCTTCACAAACTCTCGCACAAAGTAATCAATCATGTCATAGATATTTTTCGGATGCAGCACCTCAGTAAAGGTTTTGCGGTCAATGACTTCAAAGCTCATAGGCTGGGGCTGAAACTGAAAGGTGTTTAACTGATCATCGCCACGGTAGTTATAGTACCGCACCATCTTTTTTTGCACCGGCTCCTTGGGGCTGGTGTCCAAATCCAGAACATGGGCAAAGAGCGTTTTTATCTGCGCCTGCATGGTGTGGAGATTGGATGGAATATGGGTCAGCTCCTTGCGGGGCAGCAGGCCAAGCACATTCTCATAATTCTGCCGCTTGGCCTGTTCCAGCCTGCCTCGCCATTCCAGACGAAGCAGTTCAAAGTAGATGTGTTTGGGGGCTATGGTATCCAGCACCTCCAGGACCTCATCCACATGCCGCTGTTCTTTAGAAGAATACAGTTCCATGAGCGCCTTGCCCATATCGTCAAATAACTCGCTATACGCCCAAACATCCAAATAGAGCAGTTCCATCAGACTTGTCCCAAAGGGCAGATCTTTTTTCTTTTTCTGTTCATTTCCATACTCAAAATGCTCTTTGCCATCTGCAACCCAAATCCTGTATGTGTAGCGCATCCTTTGTCACCTCATCCGAACGACTTAATATTAAAATTATTATATATTAGTCTTGACAGAATTGCAAGGCTTTGCTAATATACAATCACAGACTAATTATTATGTATTTTATTAGTTAGTCACGCAGAGAGGAGATGATGTCTATGACTGTTGAATAGCAAAAGCCGTCACTCCATGGCAATGGAATGACGGCTCGTGAAACCGAAGCAGTTTCAAAAATTGGTTACTCCTATTATAACCCAAGAGGAGCGGAAAAGCAGGGGAGCATTTTCTTGAGTTTCCGCATATTTATCCACAACTTAATTATCAAATTAAGTTCCACCCCTTATCCTCTTAAAGTGGAAGTTACCCTGAAA
>JASEJN010000052.1 GCA_030016385.1 Clostridiales bacterium
AGACTCTAAAGACTTTCCGCTAATTGCTCTTTCCATAATATTCTTCAAATAATCTGTGTACCCTTTTAAGTTATATTTTTTTTATTTGCTTATAATCTTTTTTCTCTTAATTCTGTACCTTATCACAAGCCAAACTGCAAGAGCTATAAAAGGCAATAAGGGAATTATGCTTACAAGGAATATAAAGATGTCGCAAATCGCTCTTACGGCAAAATTAAGAGTGCTGTTAAAACCATTCGTTATGGCTTTTTTTATCTCTTTGAATGTTATGAATGATATTCCGACTTCCTTGCCGCCGGTTATCTCCGGTATCTTATTTATTGTAATGCTGATCGTGCTGTATTCAAGGAGCTTATCCCACATATTTATCCTGCCTTGAATTGTTTCTATCTGACCTCTTACTTTATATAGCTGGTCCTCAACTTTTAACGTTTCATCTACAGTATTTGCTTTTTTCATAATCAAAAGGAGCTGCTCTTCCTGCGCTTTTAAATTTCTCAAAGAAGATTGCGAATCGGTATACTGGTCCGTAACATCATCAGTATTTATTGATGAAACTTTATTCTTTCCTTCAAATGTATCAAGATATTTCAAAAAACTGTTCATCAGCTTAGTAGGCATTCTGACCGTTATACTGGAAACGTTGTCGGATATATTTGAGCCTGCAACATATCCTCCCATCTCCGATGCCTTTGATAGTATGGAATCATATGAACCCTTTAGATCCTTGACATCAAATTTTACGGATGCATTATATATAACTTTTCTTACGCTTGAATCCTGCTCGCTCTGCTTGACGCTCGTATCGCCTGTAGTGTTTGTCTTATTTTCGCCCGTGCTTGCCACAACCATATCTTTAGCAGTTTTTTCGGATACTTCGGATTTCGGTGCCCCATTATAACTTGCAGCCCTATTCATAGTGTCCTTACCGGCACTTGATGCGCTCTTTTTCGATGAGCAGGCAGGTAAAAGCAATATAAGGATAACGATTAAGATGCATAAAAATTTTCTTTTTGTAAAAAGTTTCATATAAATCCTCCCTTAAATTCTCCTAATATAATATTTAGACGTACAAAAAACTGATTTTGTTCTATAAGATTATTATACCGGAAATATGTTTAAAAAGGACTCGGTTCATAATATGAAATCAGTCATAAATAGAATTGTGCTATTATGATCAGCGAGTGGGTACTCGTAATAACGCAAACTAAAATTACGGATTGAAGTGAGAAGGAATTAAAATATGTACCAAAAATTAAAAGAGTGGGGTTACCACTCTTTTATAATATTCGCACTGGCAGCAGTGCTCCAATTATACCTATGATTAAAGCTGCAATTATGGCACCCAATACCGTAACAGAAATACCGGGCACGATAAACTGGGTTAAATAAATAATCAAAGCCGATACTATGAACCCTGTAAATCCTCTTCCAAATGGAGAAGCATCTATGCCGATCAATGCTTCTATTAAATAATCTAACCCTACGATTACAGCCGCCTGGATCAAAGCGGTCCAAAAATTTGCAATCGCAAATCCAGGAGTAAAAAACGCTGTTACCATTAAGACAATTGCAGCCACAATAAATCTTATAAACAATCCGCCCCAGCTTGTTTCTCTCTTTTCAGAAATATCATTACCCATAAAATCACCTCCAAGATTATTTTGCCCAGATTTATTTTACATATGCTTTTATTTTATATGATAAACCGCTATATTACCTGATTAACAAATGATTCCTTTAAATTTTAGCTTGTCCACATTATTTCGCAAAAAATAAAAAAAGCCTCAACTCAAAAGTTGAAGCATCTGGTAGCCCTATGGGGATTCGAACCCCAGTTTCCGCCGTGAGAGGGCGACGTCCTAGGCCGCTAGACCATAGAGCCACAACGCAGCTTAAATAAAGCCGACAGTGTTTATTATAACATATATACCACTTAAGTCAATACTTTAATTTTTTTTGCTGCCATCAATGCATATATTTTACATTTGGAAAATATTATGTAAATGCTTTGAGGCCTGCCCTTGTAATAATGTCACATTAAATAAAATGGCAAATTCTCTCTGTCATTTCCTGTGTGCTGCAGCTTCCTCCGATATCCGGCGTCAAATACACACCTTCCGCCAAAACTTTGTCAACGGCATCATGTATCTTGAGTGACGGGCCGCCCTCACCGATATATTTAAGCATCTCTGCGGCGGATAAAAGTATGGCCGTGGGGTTTGCAACATTTTTTCCGGCAATATCCGGAGCACTCCCGTGTACGGCTTCGAAAACGGCATAATCGTCTCCTATATTCATTCCGGGCACCAGCCCCAACCCTCCGACAAGCCCTGCGCACAGGTCGGACAATATATCGCCGTATAAATTCTCCGTAACCAAAACATCAAACCGTTCGGGGTGCATCACAAGATTCATACATGCGTTGTCGACGATCATTTCATTATATTGTATATCATTATAATCCGAAGAAACATTCCTGACCTCATCTAAAAAGAGCCCGTCGGACTGCTTCATGATATTTGCCTTGTGGATGGCTGTAACCTTTTTCCTGTTATTCTTTTTCGCGTATTCGAACGCCTTTAGCGCAATCCTCCTGGAAGCATCCCTTGTAATGAGCTTAATAGCCTCCACCCTGTTTTCATCTATTCTGTGCTCGATGCCTGCATATAAATCTTCAGTATTTTCCCTGAAGATAACAATATCGACATCATCATATGGCGTTTTGATACCCGGAAGTTTTTTGACAGGCCTTATATTCGCATACAAATTAAGCTTTTGCCTCAAAGCAACGTTTATGCTTTTGAAGCCCTTCCCTATTTGCGTGGTTACAGGCCCTTTCAGCGCTACTCTATTTCTCTTTATGCTTTCTATGGTGTCTTCGGGAAGAGGCAATCCGTATTTATCGATGGCCTTCAATCCCGCTTCTCTTATTTCCCACTGGATTTTAGCACCGCTCTCATTAACTGCATCTATCACGGATTTAACAATTTCAGGCCCTATCCCGTCTCCCGGAATCAAAGTAATTTTACGCACTATAACCTATCCCCTTTATTGGTTTTTATATAATTTATAAATCCACCGTATTTCAACAGCTTCTTTTCTCTATCGGTTACATCTAGTACCAGTTCATAATATTTTCCCTTTGTTTTATTAAATGCCATTATCTTTTTCCCATCTTCCATCTGAGCCAGTAAATTCTCCATCTCAATTTCATCAAAAGGATCAATATCCCGATAATCCTCTTCATTTTTAAATGTCAACGGAAGTATGCCGTTATTTATCAGGTTGGATTTGTGTATCCTTGCAAATGATTTCGCAATTACACCTTTTATCTTCAGGTACAGGGGAACCAGCGCCGCGTGCTCCCTGCTCGACCCCTGCCCGTAATTGCTGCCGCCGACTATAAAACCGCCGTTATTTTTAATACAGTTATCATAAAACCTGTCATCCACCTGAGAGTAACAAAACCTTGCAAGGTAAGGTATATTTGATCTATAAGGCAAAAGCTTCGCATTGGAGGGCATAATATGATCCGTCGTTATATTATCGCCCACCTTCAGCACTACTTTACCCGCCAATTTATTATCCAAAGCTCTATTTAAAGGAAAAGGCTTTATATTGGGACCCTTTATAATTTTTACGCTGCCTCTTTTATCCGGCATTATAAAATCATTATCATTGTAATATTCAATATCGTCGAATTCCTCAATTCCGCTACTGTATAAAACTGAAGGATCCGTCAGTTTGCCATATATTGCCGATACCGCTGCAGTAGCGGGACTTACAAGATATACTCTGGCAGATTTTGTTCCGCTTCGTCCTTCGAAGTTTCGGTTAAATGTCCTAAGCGATACTCCGTTCGTTTCCGGTGCCTGTCCCATTCCAATACACGGCCCGCATCCGCACTCTAAAATCCTTGCTCCGCATTCGATAAGATTCTTTAAAGCCCCTGACATGGAAAGCTTTGTAAGAACCTGTTTCGAGCCGGGCGAAATCACTAAACTTACATCAGGGTGAACGGTTCTGCCCTTTAATATCCTGGATGCGATCATCAGATCTTTATAAGATGAATTAGTACAGCTACCTATTGCTACCTGCGTTATCTTTAACCCTTCTATGTCCTTCACCCTTTTAACATTGTCGGGGCTGTGAGGCAAAGCTGCCATAGGCTCTATCTGCGATAAATCAATATATATCGTCTCATCATATTCGGCATCATCGTCTGCTTTAAGTTCCTTGAAATCATTCTCACGTCCCTGGCTTTTCAAGAATTCATATGTCTTCTCGTCAGATGGGAATATCGAAGTTGTGGCTCCCATTTCAGCTCCCATATTCGTCATCGTCGCCCTTTCAGGCACTGACAGGCTCATAACCCCATCTCCTGAATACTCCAGTATTTTGCCTACCGCTCCTTTTACCGACAGTTTGCCTATAATGTACAATATTGCATCCTTTGCAGTAGACGGAGGATTCAGCTTCCCTTTCAAAACGATATTGCATATGGATGGCATCACGAAATAATATTTTCCCCTCGCCATGGCTGCTGCAACATCAAGCCCCCCTGCTCCTATGGAAAGGCATGCTATACCACCGCATGTAGGTGTATGGCTGTCGGAGCCTAAAAGAGTCCAACCGGGGCGTGCAAATCTTTCAAGGTTCACCTGATGGCAGATACCGTTTCCGGGTTTTGAAAATACTATACCGTATTTTTGTGCGATAGTTTTTATATATAAATGATCATCGGCATTTTCAAATCCAGTCTGCAGCATATTATGATCAATATATGCCACGGACAGCTTTGTTTTTATGCTGTCGACACCCATTGCTTCAAGCTGCAGATATACCATGGTACCCGTTGAGTCCTGCGTTAAAGTTGAGTCAACAGATATTTCGATTTCGTTTCCCTTAACCATTTCTCCGGAAATCAAATGGTCTTTAATAATTTTTTGCGATAAATTCATCTCCAATTAAACCACTCCAATCGTTATATGACAATTTTTTATTTCTTACTGTAAATGTCAATCATAGGTTTTTGCATCTATTGAAGGCATCGTCCTTCTAAGGCTTCCAATCACGTAATCTATGAAATCGTCCGCATCCGTCTTTATGATATCCAGCGATTTTAAGATTATGGAAGCCATCTTTGATGTATCTTCAACCTCTATTCCATGCTTTATTTTAAGCTGGATGCTGTATTTTTTAGCCATATTCAGCGCACACACGTTATCATAATCAAAATAATCGATAAATTTCCTGAACTTACCGACAAAATAGCCCGCATCTTTAGAATAAAAACAAGCAAGCCTTCTGCTTACATAATCGATAAGCCCTTCATCCATTATGACCTTTTTAAACCTATGTTTAAGAGAACCATCTTTTTTATCTATAAACAGTTCAAATGCTATTTCGATAATATTATGCGCCTTCCACAGCCCTATTTTTTCAGGCACATTGCAGTATTTAACTACGTCCTTTTCTATATACTTAGCCTTCTCAAAGCAATATCCAAGATCATGCCCATCCGGAAAGCTTTCATCGCTGTAATAATCCAGCCCCTTCATATCAACGCAATGTGTTATTGACCCCTTGGCAAAATCGGTAATTTTTTTCTCCCGGTTTTTAAAAAAGTTGAATAAAGCAGATGAATTGTAGTGCGTAATATTCCTTGGAATATCCCTGGATACAACAGCGTCGGGATATATACTCCCGAGTACTGCGAAATCAGATATATTATCCATTACTTTACTTGCAATATAAATATGGCATACAGGAAACATTATAAGCCTCCGACATATTGATTATTATATATACTAAGCCTCTATTTTTTAATTATATACCTATTTTTTTGTGTAAATCAATATTTTTTGCGTCATATAAAGATGCTTATGAATTATGGGCATTAAAAAAGTACGCCTCCAAATGTTAGGCAAAAATAGCTGACATTCGGAGGCGTACTTTTTAACAGGCTCTTTATCTTCTGGCAAAACCCGGTTTCAAAAACGGTTGAAGCGCATATGCAAGTGATAAGGCTATTGCGGAATCCACAATATGGTGGATAACGGTTCCCGCTCCAACAACTACCAATACCTTATACGCCGTCCATCCAAAAGGTATAACCGCCAGCACCTCAAGTACCGCGTGTATTGGAAGAGTAAGCGCGTATGCAACGATTGCCGGCTTCCCATGCTTAATCATTACCGCACCTACATAACCTGCGACAATATGGCTGGCAGCTCTTGCCGCAACATATACGGGAGACGACAGTAAAAATCCAATCGTCGACCCGACTCCCACCATCAGTGCGACAGGTGGGCTTATAAGCATGGATAGAAGCATAGGCACATGGGCTGCAAGAGTAGCTGAAAATGGTGGTATTACAATCCTTAAAAATGAAAATTGTATAGGTATGATTATCGCTAAGGCGGTAAGCATAGCTCCTATAGTCAATTCTTTAAGCTTCATTTTTTTCACCTCTAAAGTCATATGGTAATTATGTTTACTGTCTTGTCATCTGTAAAGATTATAATACATTTTTTTATTTTTGTACAGGGAAATATTTTACTCTGCCATATCTGTCCTTATGCCCATAGTCAAAGAATACGATGCAGTCTTCCGCATTGAATGCCGGATGCCTGACAAACTTGAATATATTATATTTAAAATATTTAACGCATATACTTTTTATTATTTCCTTAGTACTTGTCCCGGCGTAATATGGCAGGTATTTTTCTATATTATGCCTGTCCGAAAGAAAATTCCATATATATTGCTTATCCACAGATACATCCGGACGGATAAAATCCGGCATATATGTATTCCTGCCTTGCATAAGATAGTCAAAGGCCAGGCACTCCTTTGCAAGATTGATATTTATATCACCGTTCCCCCTGCAAAAATCATATATAAGCTCATACTGCTGTACATTCCCTATTTTTATGTTCATACTTATTTTTTTACTGCGATACTCCGCAAACTTACTGAAAAAATCAAACGGCGTTCCAAAAGCACCGACGATATAGCTTAAAATCGTATCGAATCTGCCGCTGTTATAATAAGCATCAACCATGTCAGCTATGTTCTTGAGGCATATCAGCTCTTTAAACGATATGGCATCTGTTTTTAACACTTCATATGGAGGATAGCTTTCGTACACTATGCCGTATTCCCTCGCATTCTCCCGCAGTGCGCTCCCCTTCAAAAGTTTAAGGAAACCAAGCTGGAGCATATCGGGCTTCAGATTAAAAGCATCGTTAAATGACATCCGGAATGAGGAAATATTCTCCTTTGGAAGGCCGGCAATCAAATCCAGATGTATATGGGCATTTCCCTTTTGTATCAGTCTTTTTATATTTTTGAAAAGTATTCCCGTATCGGCCTTTCTATATACGGTATCGAGGGTATCCTGATTGGTCGATTGTATACCTATTTCAAACTGAAAGAGGCCATAAGGCGCGCTGTTTATAAGCTTTATGACCTCATCATCCAATATCCACCCTGAAATCTCAAAATGGAATCTTGTATTTTTCTTGTTTTCAATAAGAAACTTTAATAAATCGAAATAGTTTTTCCCGCAGTTGAATGTCCTGTCTACAAATTTAACGAGCTTCACATCATTGTCGATAAACCACATCAGATCCCTTTTCGTTCTCGCCAGTGAAAAAAAGCACACTCCCTCTATTGTCGACGAAAGGCAGTAAGAACACTTAAAAGGACAGCCCCGACTAGTTTCATAATACATTATCTTGTTTTTAAAATCACATGCATTTTCTCCCCTGTATGGAAATGGTATTTTATCCAGATCCTTGATCAAAGTACCTTTCTTGTTTTCGACTATGCCGTCCCCTTTCCTGTATGTAAGAGAGTTTATGTTTCCTATGTCCGGAATGTTATGTTCAAGACAGCTAAAAAGACTGCGGCACCCTTCCTCCCCTTCACCGCTTAATATATAATCTATAAAAGGATTGTCTTTCATTATCATTTTGCTGTCATATGATACTTCAGGTCCTCCGAGAAGTATTTTTACGCCCGGCGTTATTTTTTTTATGCTGCCGGCTATTTTTAAAACGGTCTCTATGTTCCATATATAACAGGAAAATCCTATCACATCTGCATAAGAAAGATATATTTCATTTATGATTCTGCCTATGCTGTCGTTTATTGTATATTCTTTTATGTCTATATCGCAATTATCGCAGTATGTTTTGATATATCTTACCGCTAAATTTGTATGTATGTATTTTGAGTTAAGTGCAACTAATAATATTTTCAACTTATCATCCCTATATGTTTTTTTCGGCTTCAATATAAAAATATTCGTTTAAGTCTTTGACATAAGCTATCTTAAAGTACCATTTTACAACCGGAAGTATAGTGTTGATGCTATATGCATGGTCTACGATATTTTGTCCTGTATCCATCAATATGCTTTCGCCATCCGGTATTATAGCCCTTATCTTCTGTTTATAGCTGAAATTGAAAATTCCCCTTTTTATATCCCATATATAGAGCCTTCCCTTATCTTTTAAAACTCTTTTTATTTCCTTTATAGTCTTGTTCCTTTTGTATTTTCTTTCTATATACGAGAGTGAAAAAAACGCCGTAACGGTATCGAACGAATCGTCCTCAAACGGTAAATCCGAAGGATTGCCATATATAAATCCGCAATCGTCCTTTTTATATAATCGGCCCGAAGTTACGGCGGCCTCCTTATTGCTTTCGGCTTCTATGTCTTTAAGGGCACGATAGATGACGCCCTTCCCCTTATAGCATAGATCAAGTACATTATCCCTTATGCGCAATTTTCTCAAATCCACAATTATCTCTTTGTTTTTTCCCATATAGATCCACCTCAAAGTTTAATATTTCATATTCTACAATTTTTCCCTTATCCCGGTCTCTTTCATTTTCAAATAGTCTCATCTACAGGATATATTCGCTGCCTGATTGGAAAAACCTTTCAGGCTGCGATTTTATTTTAAGGCCAATAATGCTTAATTCAAAGGAATATCCTCTATGGCATTGTAAAACATGTTTAAAAATCCGGCAGTGCTCCTCTGGGCCTGGCAAAGGGCAATATGCGTAATATTGAAATATCTTTTCTCGATGTTTATTATTTCCTTGTTTTTGTTATAAGCGCTTAATGCAACTTCTGCATTCTGGTCAAAGTAATCTTTTATATTGTCTAAATAAATGCCGTTGCTGAAGCATCTAAAGCTTTTTTCATTGGCATATGTCCTCAACACCCACCTTTCATATTGCCTGTGATGCTTGAACAGCTTTATATTGACATGCTGTGGTACCGTTACATCCTGAACGAGATGGCATGCCGCCCCAAGATAAAACATGGATTTTTTTATGTTTCTGTTTTTCCACCATACAAGAGAAGATGTGTAATATACTGTACATTCCTTAAATGCGTTGCTGAATCCATACAGTCCCCTGTTTTTTTGCGGATTGTAAAAATGGTTGCTGTTCTTTAAGTCCTGATCGGCCCATACCACGCCGGAATTTAAGTCGTCTATATGCTTTTTGAATAAATTATATGCATTTATATATCCATCATTTTTCAATATGATTATGGACTGGTTGTTTATAAACCTGTGCACCCTGCATTCCGTCCTGACAACAGCCTTTTTTATCGGGTTTACGGCATGCAGTGTGGTCTTGAATACTCTGCCATAAGATCTTTCTATCAAACCTGACAATTTTGCCATCCCCTTAAGTATTAGAATAAAACCATATATATTGTACCCTTAAAATACATTAAAAAAATCTGTAAAGTAAATAATATACCATCATTATATGCCATATATGCTATAATGGAAAAAAATCTTTAATTTTAAATTCCCGATCTTTGAACCGGGGATACTAAGGAGGAGATGTTAAAAATGAAAGATCCAAGACTTGAAACGCTGGCAAATAATTTAATCAATTATTCATGCCGCCTTAAACCAGGGGAAAAAGTTTTAATAGAGGCAATCGGGCTTGAAAAAGAATTTACATGTGAACTTGTAAAGCAAGCATACAAAGCCGGTGCCATACCATTTGTGACCATAAAAGATAAAACAATAGACAGGGCTTTATACATGAACGCTTCAAAGGAACAGTTCGACTTGATGGCAAAGTATGAGGCTTATAGAATGTCTGATATGAATGCATACATAGGCGTGAGGTCGGGTGATAACGATTCCGAAACAAGCGATGTGCCTACCGATAAGATGTCTCTTTATATGAAAAATTTTATAAAGCCTGTCCATGGCATGATAAGAGTGCCAAAGACGAAATGGGTTATATTAAGATATCCCAGCCCGTCTATGGCTCAGTCCGCCGGCATGAGCACGGAAGCCTTTGAGAATTTCTATTTCGATGTGTGCAATCTCGATTACAGCAAGATGGCAAAAGCGATGGACCCTCTTGTCAAATTTATGGAAAGCACGGATAGAGTGCATATCAAGGGAAAAGGCACCGATATCACATTTTCAATAAAAGGCCTTCCAGCCATAAAATGTTCGGGCGAAGCAAATATACCCGATGGGGAAGTATATACCGCGCCGGTAAAGGAAACTGTAAACGGTGTGATAACTTATAATACACCGGCTGTATACCAGGGATTCACCTTTGAGAATATACGCCTTGAATTCAAAGATGGAAAAATTATAGGCGCAACTGCAAACGATACTGAAAAGATAAATAAAATATTCGATACCGACGAGGGAGCAAGATATGTAGGGGAATTTTCATTCGGCGTAAATCCCTACATCGAAAAGCCGATTAAAAATACGCTGTTTGATGAAAAGATAAGGGGAAGCATCCATTTTACACCCGGAAGCAGCTATGACGAGTGCAATAATGGCAATAAATCGGCAATACACTGGGATCTTGTATATATCCAGACACCTGATTTTGGCGGTGGGGAGATATGGTTTGATGATAAACTTGTACGAAAAGACGGTGTATTTGTGTTGCCTGAGCTTGAAGGATTGAACCCTGAAAACCTTAAGTAAGATTTATATAAAAGTAATATTATCCACTTGAATTATATATATTGTAATTGGGACACTACTCCCCTTCGAGGTCAGCCTCGGACGGGGGCATGTCCCCAAATAATATAATTCAGGTGCGATTCAATGAAAAAATTAACTTTTGCGCAAAATACGCTGCTTCTTTTAATATCGAATATTGCGACGGGTTCTTTATCATTCTTTTTTTCCATTATATTGTCCAGGGAAATAGGAGCTCACGGAGTCGGGCTTTATCATATGGTAATGCCTACATACAGCTTTTTCATATGCTTTACATGCGGCGGTACTGCAACTGCGATATCCAAAATAGTTGCCGAAAAAATATCTAAGAACAATACCCGTGAATTATTTAAAAGCATTACGGCGTCGATTGCTTTTTTTTCATCCTGGTCTATATTCGTATCTATTTTCGTCGTAATATTTGCCCCGTATATATCCATGTCTATCCTGAAAGATGAAAGGACCTATTTAGCAATTCTTATGTACATACCTGCAATAATATTTATCACTATAGGATCCATACTGAAAGGATATTTCTATGGAGTCCAAAACTCGTCGGCGCCGGCTGTTATCGATATTTTTGAAAAATTTATAAGAGTCGTGGTCCTCTTGGCACTTTCCGAGCATTTAAGGAAATACGGGATCAAATATCAGGTGGCGGGAGCGGTTTTAGCCATGACTGCAGGAGAAGTAACAAGCACCACTCTTTTATATATAGCCTATAAAGTATCTTCGTCATCCGTCAAAACATTGACAGGAAAACCGGATAACGTCTTTCAGATTATGGCTGACGTGTTTAAGGTTTCCCTGCCTTTATGCGTCAACGGCTTTTTTTCTACGATGCTTGGGACATTTATAGCCGCCATGGCACCCAGAAGACTGCAGGCGGCAGGGTTTGCAAAGGAAACCGCCCTCGCACTCTACGGTAAAGTTTCAGGAATGGGTTTAACTATTGTAATGTTCCCTGCCATCATAATAGGTGCCATATCCATAATGCTTGTACCTGTCATATCCGAAGCATCTGAAAGCAGAAATACATCGGCGGTGAATAAAAGGATTTACTCCGTCATAAAACTGGCTGCCGTTGTAGCTGCGGTTTCCGCAGGATTGTTTTTTTCAATGCCGAAAGAATTGGGAATGATGTTTTACAGCAGAGACGACCTTGGAAACATTATCTTTTCACTTTCCTTCGGCCTTATGGCCTCATATATCGAATCGACAATGTTCGGCATACTGAACGGCCTTGGAAAGCAGGGAATATTGCTTAGGAACACTATAATACTGTCTATTATAGATATAACGATTTTATATATATTCCTTGCAGTTTCAAAAATAAATATATACGCATATGCCATAGACTTCGCCATAAGCCCTCTTGTGGGATGCATACTGAATTATACCAGTATAGCAAGGATAACAGGCATATACATGGACTTCAGGGAAATCGTATTATTTCCACTCCTGATAAGCTTTGCCGAAATCATCATAATAAATAAGCTGAAAAGCTATATGGCCTTTGGAAATATTTCTACTTTGATATTGCTTTTCACAGGTATTGCAGTATATTTGCTGCTGTATTTTATATTGAGCCCTGTTTTTAAAAGAGCAATAAAGCAATCGCCATATACGCTATAATCCGTATGCATGCCTTTTACACCTTAAGTTTTAGCAGCAGCGATTTCATATCGTCCGGAATTTCCGTTTTCAATCTCACCCTGCTTCCGTATCTTGGATGATTGAATTCCAGCATATATGCATGGAGGGCCTGTCTGTTTATGAATCTGCTGTCATCCGCAGTCCCATACAGTGTATCGCCAAAAATAGGATGCCCTATATAGCTCATGTGCACCCTTATCTGATGGGTCTTGCCCGTTTCGAGTCTCAGCTCCACTAATGAGGCCTCGTCAAGATCCTCTATGACTTTATAATGAGTAACGGCTTTATACCCTGATGTCATTACCTCCCGCTTTATTGTCTCCCGGGAAGGCCTGCCGATCGGGAGATCTATAGTTCCGGATTTTTGCGTAAAGTTTCCATGGGCGATGCATATGTATTTCTTGCTTATTTCATTGGAATCAAGCTCCTTTGCCAATGCCTGATGGGTAAATTTATTTTTTGCTATTATTACGAGTCCCGAAGTATCCCTGTCGAGCCTGTTTACGAGCCTCACTATGGACTTATCGCCCTTTTGCCTGAGGTAATATATTATGCCGTTTGAAAGCGTCCCGTTGGGATGTCCCTTTGTCGGATGTACGACAATACCCGGCATTTTATTCACAATCAAAAGATCTGCGTCCTCAAATACCACGTCTACCGGTATATTTTCCGGCTCTATATCCTGGCTTTCTTCCTTGTATATGTTGACGGACACCACATCGCCTGTCTTTACGAGAGCATTTGTAAATACATGCTTGTTATTTATAAAAATGTTTTTCGCTTTCTTCAAGTCGGTTATCAACCTTCTCGATAAATTCATCCTGCTTTTTAATATATTGTCAAGTTTTACTCCGTCATCTGCTTTCTCTGCAGTATATGTCAAATAATCCTCATTCATAAATTTTTCTCCCAATGTTTAATTCTTTCGTTAACATCTTATATAATTGTTTTTCAAATAATCTGCATGCATCCGGATTCTGCTGCTTATTTGATCATAAGCTCGACGCCCGATACGCTTTGCACGAACTTGATTAAGGCATCTATCTGGCTTTCCGGACTGCTAAACTCATATTCTATGCAATTTTTTACCCACCTTATCGAAATTGAATTGTTGAATAGTTTCTTTATGGCGAATGTTTTGCCTCCGGATTTTACAACTTTGTCCTCATCACTTAGAACCAATTCATACCTGTGGACATTCTTCTGGCAGTAATATACTGTGTCCATATCCTTTATATAAGTTACAGTGGCCGATGGAAATTTCACAGGAGGAACTACCGTGATCTCATTTACGGCAAATCCTTCAGGTATATCGTCAGGCATTATCAAGTTGAATTTTACATATTTTTCAGCCTCTTCTTCATTCTTTACAGCCTTTGGTATCCCTTCGGCATTTATGATTTTAAGCTTATCCGATTGCCTTAACTTAAATAACTTATCATCTATATTTTTATTTATTGAAACATATTCGTACTCATAAGTTATATTGACATCACCGTCCGATAGATATTCTTCCCTTGCAGGGAGGCTCAATCCTTCCTTCTTTACAAGCCATATCCGATGTTCATATATGCAGCCGTTCTCTTCATCTACGGATCTTATTATCTCTGCGCTCTCTCCTGCCAAATTATCTGCTTTATAAAGCTCATATTTTCCGGAAAGCTCGATATCATGGAGTTTATCCTGAAGCTGAAAAGAAATAGGTTCGCTATCTTTCCACTTCTCCCTGTAATATGCTGTCAGGGATGCGGGAAAATATTCGTACATGCCATCCGGCGTATAGATATCTATGCTTGTGCAGCCGCTGCTTTTAGTTTCCGTTCTCAGATAATCGGGCTTTTTATAATAAAAATGGACTTCGATGGATTCGGTCTGCTTTGACTTATCCATCGTTTTTATATGCTGTTTATATTCTATGCTGTTTATGGCATTGACAGATTCTGCAAGTGCTGCAATTGAATACTCATATCTATTCGACATAACAGGCACCGGTTCCTCTTTTACGGCATTTGCAAGCAGTAAAAATAATATAACTAAAAGTACAAGCGATGCTGATCTCAGGCCATTATAGGACAAATCGCGCACCCCTTCATGCTATAATTGCTTTCAATAATTTATATTACCGCCACCCCGTAAATATGAATAATCAAAAGGGGCACACCTATGTTCAATGCAAAACTTTATAAATGTATCTTCCTATTCTGTCAAGCCCCTCTTCGATATTTTTCATGGATGTCGCATATGATACTCTTATGTAATCATCTGCGCCAAATGCTTTTCCGGGTACGCATGCAACCCTGGCATTTTCGAGAAGGTCTTTGCATATCGAAACTGAATCCGTAAAAATCTTTCCATTTAAATCCCTGTTTTTTAATTTGCTTATGTTTATCATTATATAAAAAGCGCCTTCGGGTTTTACACATGATACCAGCGGAATGCGGTTGATCCTGCCTGCCATGTAGTTTCTTCTCTTCTCAAATTCGCATCTCATTTTCTCCACGGAATCCTGGTTTCCTTCCAGGGCGCTTATACTTGCATATTGAGCAATGGAATTAGGGTTTGAAGTTGCATGGCTTTGAAGATTCGACATCACCTTTATTATATCTTCATCTCCTGCCGCATATCCTATCCGCCATCCCGTCATCGCGTAAGCCTTTGACATGCCGTTGATGACGATCGTTCTCTTTTTGATATCCTCACCTAAGGATGCTATGCTTATATGTTTCAATCCGTCATATGTCAGCTTTTCATATATCTCATCCGATATCACGAGTATATCCTTTTTAACTGCCGTCCCGGCAATCATTTCAAGCATGTCTCTGCTGTAAACAACGCCTGTGGGGTTGTTCGGGCTGTTTAAAATAATCGCCTTCGTTTTATCATTTATGGCTGAAAGCAATGTCTTTTCACTGAATTTAAAGCCATCTTTTTCACTTGTTTTTATGTATACGCACGAAGCACCTGCTATTTTCACAAGCTCAGGATAGCTAAGCCAGTACGGTGCCGGGATTATTACCTCATCGCCGGGATTGCATACAGCCATAAGCGCATTATGTATTGAATGCTTTGCTCCGTTTGATATTATAATCTGTGATGGCTTATAATCGATATTATTATCCCTCTTAAATTTTCTGCATATACTCTCTTTAAGTTCAGTCATGCCTGAGGCCGAAGTATACTTTGTAAAACCCTTTTCTATTGCATCTATAGCACTTTTGCATATGTTATCCGGCGTATTGAAATCAGGCTCGCCGGCGCCGAAACTTATGACATCGATCCCCTCGCGTCTCATTTTTTTAGCCATTGCATTTATTTCCAATGTGGCCGAACTCGATATTGACAATGCCTTTCTCGATAACTCCAAACTAAATCCCCCCATTAAATATTAAATATTAAAATTCGATACCTTTGCTAATCTATAAACTTCAAAGGGCAAAATAACTTTGAAAAGGATTTTTCGCCGTAACCTTCAAATTCCGCCGATATAGTATCCTTATCCTCCGATACTATATAACCCTCCCCGTATTTTGGATGAATTACCTTCTTTTTTTCCTGCACCTTGCCGCCTTTTTTAGCCATATTGTCTCTTATCTCTCTCTTAAGATCCGAAAGCTTCATGGCTCTGCTCTTTAATTCTTCGCTTTCTATGATATCGTCGGGAATCATACTAAGATACGGGCTTGGATTGGCAAGGGCGCTTCCGCCGTCAGGATTTGAATGGTACGATATTTCAAGATAATCCTTCGCCCTTGTAATCCCCACAAAGAAAAGCCTTTTCTCTTCTTCGTCGTCATATCTCCCGCTTAAGGGTATGATTCCCATGTTGGCACCGCTTATAAATACGTATTTAAACTCCAGTCCCTTGGACGCATGAAGTGTCATAAGCTTTACGGAATCGCTATCTTTGTATATCATCTGGTTTATAACCTGTTTGCCATACAATACGGTATAATCGACGGCATTTTTTATTCCGTCGAATAAATCCATTTTATTTGCTTTTATATAATCCGATATTTCCTTTATATATTTTAATATAAAATCCCTGTCCTTGCTATACGATATGGATGTCGGCAAAAGATAATTGTCCAAGTCAAAGTAGTCGTATATTTCATTTTCAAAATCATCTGCGCTTTTTTTGCATTCGCACCATTTTCTGAATCCGTATATTTTATCTGCAAGCCCATCGCGTGCCTTCCCCTCTGCAACCTGACGGGCTACCGGATATTTGAGGCACGGGCCGTATTTATCATCCGACAGGACATGCAAAATATTCGAAGTGTCATTATTATTTATGGATGCTCTTATAAGCCTGAAAAACCAGTAAAGCGCCGGTATATCCTTCAAATCCTTTTTTACGGAAACCTCATAGGGTATTTTTTCTCTTGTAAATACATCCTCAAAGACGGATGAATGGCTCTGTTTCCTGTATAATATGGCTATCTCATTGTATGGAGTGCCCTCTTTCTTTAATTTTTTGATTTTTTCCGCCAAATATAACGCCTCATTGAAGGAATTATAGTGCTTCTTTATCACTATGGCGTGTCCCATGCCCCTTATGCCCACAAGATGGCTTTGCCCGCTTAAAAATGCCCTTGCAGCGCCAAGTATAGTAGCCGTCGAGCGGTAATTGATAGGGAGCGTCGCTTCTTTGGCGTCGTACCTTTCCTTGAAAATTTCGAATATGTCCTCTCTGCTTCCCCTCCATGAATATATGATCTGGTTGGGGTCTCCGACAGCGAAAATATGCGTATTGTCCCCCACAAGGTTATCTATCATTTCAAGCTGCAAACTGTCGGTATCCTGGAATTCATCGATTATAATCCATTCAGGGTGAACTGCATTATTACGCAAGAGTATTTTGCAGCATTCTATAAGGTCATCAAAATCCATGACATTCCTTTTAACCTTTTCCACCTGAAGAAGATATGCGAAATTGTCTATATCATCGCTGTATTTCATATTGCCATAAAGTTCACGGCCATGCTTTAAACCGTATATCCTTTTCTCAAGCTTTTTCCTGTACTTGATATTCAAGCCGTTCTTATCTATTATATAATCCGATATCTCTCTTGCGCCGTCTTCATCGAGAATGGAAAAATCCTTAGTGTATCCTAAATCTTCAACAGGCAGCACATTGGACAGCAGATACCTTGCAACGCTGTGGAACGTTCCAAAGGCGGCCATTTCACTTTTATCCGACGGATTTTTATCCGACGGGATTGCAAATCTTAGAACCCTTTGCTTTATCTCATCGGCGGCCTTGTTTGTAAATGTAAGCACAAACATTTTTGAAAGAGGCACCTTTTTCACCATGCCAAGGTACAATACTTTATTGACAAGCACCGTGGTTTTACCGCTCCCCACAGATGCATTCAGCAAAAAAGCCTTGTCTTCGTTTGTTACGGCTGCCTTTTGATAATCATTGAGCTTTATAAACGAACCATAAAATTCTTTGCATATATCTTCTATATATTTGTACTTCAAATTTCCTACTGCCAAATTTTCAAGATGTACCGGCATTTCTTTCATGCAATAAGCACCTACTTTGTTAGGTCATCATATCTTCTCATTATCTTTTCCCGAATATCATCAGGAATCTTTTCAATTACCTTTACTCCTATATCAAAAGTCGGCGGAACATCCACATACCTGCTTACCGTATTCATTATTCTCATTTTATTGTTTTTCTCAAGTACCCAATCCTCATAGAATTTAAAATCCGTAACAAACAAAAGCTTATTCCCCGATATTTCGACTCTGTCTATTGTGCTTAAAAAGCTGTGGAGATATTCGGCCCTTTCGCTTAGGAATTTTACAAATTCATGCCAGACATATGGAAGCTGTTCCATCTTGTACAGTTTTTTCTCTATTATGAATGGGGCGCGCGGCGCCTTTTTTATATTCATCGGCGCTTTCGTTTCCGAAAGAAGCGATTCGAGCCCCCATATAATAAGCTTTTTGTCGAGATGGTAATCTCCCACGCATGCCGGGCATCCGCCGTCGCATCTGCAATTTTTAACGAGCGTTACGGCATCCTTTATTATTTCATATGCAAAATCATATGCCTTTTCCGAAAAGCCAAGGCCGCCTGGATACAGATCATAAAGGAGTATATAGGACTTTTTGGCATCGTCCCCCTCCTCTTTGGCGTTAAACACGGTGCTCGCCATATCCTCCCTTGTAGCCATTGTCCTCATCAGCGCAGCGTTTAAAAGGCTATGCTTCAACCCGTTATAATAGTTGAACATAGTATACCCGTTATATACTTCATCTACTTCGTCAGGCACTGCATACCACATTCCCTCCGTCTCAATTTCCTGGTACAGGGGGATGCTTATCCTTTCAAACCCAAGATTCTGATGATTGTGAAACTGTATCATCTTATATGCGGGTATGGCTTCTTTTACCTTTACATCGCCGAAATATCCATGTGTCCTTTTTATTTCCTTGCTTTTAAATCCTCTAAGGACATTTACGCTCGTTTCAACGAAGGGAACAGTAAAGTAATTCATATCGACCGGCACCACTGTCGCTATCCTGTTTGTGAGATCCAGATTTTCCACAAGGTACTGCATGCCGTCGTGTATGTATATGGCCTTCGGATGCACTTCATGAAAAGCCATTGTCTCATCCATCTCGGTAATCACAGTGCCGTTTGCTTTATTCAGCACCTTGTATATATTATTATTTATATTCCTTAAATTGAAATCGCCTGCAGGAAATTCATTTCCCGTCCATATGAAATTTCCTCCCCTGTTTTTCAATTCTCCTGCATTTATAAGCACGGGGACGATTTCCCCGAGATCCGGAAATACCGCGGCATCATCCAGCGATAAAGGAAGTTCCGCGGCTGCGGCCCTCACATGCGCAAGCTCAATAAATAGATTGTTCTTATCTATGACAGCGTTTTCAACGGTTTTATCAGTAAGCCATTCGTTCTTGACGGCAATATACTGATCCACAGGGGAAACATCGAATATAAGGATTCCATAGCTTATATCCCCCCTTCTTCCCGCCCTTCCAAGCTGCTGCCAGAAGGACGCCTTTGTTCCGGGAAAGCCGCACATAATCGAAAGGTCAAGTTTTCCTATATCTATCCCAAGCTCCAAAGCGTTGGTGGATATTACCCCCATGAGCTTCCCGCTCGAGAGCTTTTTCTCTATTTCTGCTCTTTCCTCCGGAGTATATCCACCCCTGTAGCCTGCGACCATATGCGATAGATCCTTCCCCAAGGATGGCTTGCCGTCTATATCGCTGAGCCTGTCTCTTGCTTCCTTCAGGATAACCTCGACTTCCCTTCTGCTCTTGCAAAATGAGATAAACCTTATGCCTTTGTCTACGAGATCCGGTATAAGCTCTGATGCTTCCTCCTCCGGTCCCTTTCTATACTGGGTATCCCTTATAAAAGGAGGCTGCCAGAAGAAAATCTTTTTCCCCCCAGATGGAGACCCATCCTTGAACACATGGACAAATTTGCCGCCACATATATTTTCAGCGAGCTCCACAGGATTTGCAATGGTAGCCGAACTTGTTATAAATTGCGGAGAGCTCTGGTAATATCTGCATATGCGATTCAACCTTCTCATTATATTTGCCATATGGGACCCGAATGCACCCCTGTATGTATGAAGCTCATCTATCACCACGAACTTAAGCCTCGAAAAAATATGATTGAAACCGAAAAGGGAATGATTCGGCAAAAACGAGGAATTTATCATCTCAGGGTTTGTAAGTATGATATTGGCGTTCTTCCTTATCCTCGCCCTTTCGTTTGGAGTAGTATCCCCATCATAAATACCCGCCATAATCCTCTTTTTCCCGAAATAATCAAGGACAGGCACCATATTTCTGAACTGGTCATGAGCCAAAGCTTTTGTCGGATAAACAAATATAGCCCTCAATGTCGGATCATCGAGTATTCTTTGTATGACAGGCAGCATGAATCCCAGCGTCTTGCCGCTCGCAGTCGATGTAGTTATAATAACATTGTTTCCTGCCATGACCTTATCGAACATTTCTGTTTGGTGGCAGTAAAGTTTATTTATGCCGCACCCCTTCAAAAACTCAATAATTTCTTTATTTAAACCCGGAGGAAAATCCGAAAAAACAGGAGGCCTTGCATCTATCGTTTTGGTGGCTATTATTCTGTTTTTAAATCTTTTTAATTCTAAATCAGGCATGTTAACCTCCAAAAATATGGGTTGCACCCAAATATAAATATGCACCCGAAAATATGTTCTCTTGATAAATACATTCTAACAGAAAAAACGCTTTTTTTTAATACTCCATGTGGAATAAATCCATGGTTATTTTGTTTAAATCCGGCGGAAGCTTTGAATATATTTCTTTTCCGCTTAAATAATCGAGATTTCCGCATCCTCTTTCTATTGCAATCTTGTATGCATATAAAAACTGGCTGTGCAAGCCATAATTTTTTTTAAAATAATCATTTGAAGTTTCATCTCCATATTTTATATCGCCGATTATAGGATGCCCTATCTCTTTCAGCTGCGCCCTTATCTGGTGGCTCCTCCCAGTTATCAAGCCTATTTGCGCCAAAGTAAATTTATCGCCTGTTTTTATGGTTTTTATATACGTATGTATATATTTACCGCCTTTTTCCTTCTTTGGCGATACATCGACCATGTTGCTTTTTTCGTCCTTTAAAAGGTATGCTTCAATATCCTGTTCACCCTTTAAAATTCCCTTGACAATGCATAAATAATATTTATTTATATATCTTTCTCTTATCATCATATTTAAATTCTGCAGCGATAAATAATTTTTTGCAAACAGAACTATACCTCCGGTGTTTATATCAAGTCTGTTTACAGCGGCAGGTCTGAATGTGATTTCATTTTCCGGGGAATATTCATTTTTCCCGTATAAATAGTATAAAACCTGGTCGGTCAGCGTATTATCTTTATGATTTTTATCTGGATGAGTTATAAGCCCGGCGGGTTTATCGACTGCCATAATATTGCCGTCTTCATAAAGCACGGTAAAATCCATGCCGGATTTTCTTATTCCATCGCTTGCATCCATTTTGCCTTCAAAGAAAAGTTCCACCATGTCCCCTTCATTCAGCCTGTAATTCGACGGTTTCCCTTTCCCATTTACCTTTACTCTTTTCTTCCTTATTATTTCATATATTCCCGACAGGGGAACATTTTTAAGATATTTTCTTAAAAATCTATCCAGCCTCTGATTAGCTTCATTTGCCGTAATTATTATTTTTTCCAAAACCTACACCGTCCTTAAAATTATTCGATGAACACAACCCATTTGGCGGGTACATGTCTTTATTTGCATACACTCACTCTTTTAATATAGATTTTTAAATTTCTATATTAATTATACCCATTGTAAGGCATGAAAAAAGTATTCTTTATTTTTACCGGAATATTTTACAAAAATTAATTTAATCTATTGTGCTACCTGACAAATTACTGGTAAAAGGAATATTATACCAATAT
>JASEJN010000053.1 GCA_030016385.1 Clostridiales bacterium
CAGACTCTTAAGGCTGTGAGCTTAGCGATTGAAATAATATTCTTCAAATATAAAAATGTGCCTTATCATTTTAAAGGGCACAGCTTTAAATATGCTGCCAGGCATATAATAAAGTTGTGTCCTATTTTTAATTGAATTATATAAAAATATATATTAATATTATATGTATAAAACAAATTTGACTGTATTTGCCATATGAGGGGTGAAAAGATGGTAAAAAAAATTTTGTGTGAAAGGTGCGGCCAAAGGCGCGGAAGAAGACAATGCCCTAAATATGATTATATAAATATATGCGGAGAATGCTGCAGCAAGATACAGCTTGATTCAGACTGCCCCGACGAATGCATCAATAAAGGCAAAGTATCCGCAAGGGAATTACATGACAAAATCAATTCGCTTATGGATGCCGGTATTACATATGAGGACAAAAACCCAAAAGAGGCGATCAGGCTTTTTAACAAAGTGCTGGGGCTGGATAAAAATTTTTTAGAAAGCTATTTAGAGATGAGTTCTGCATATGACAGTCTGGGTATGTATGACAATTCCGTTAGATGTCTTGAAAAGGCGTACAAGTTAAATAAAGATGGAAATTTGTTATATATGATCGCTGAACAGTATATAAAAAGCGGCGAATATCAAAAGCCGATAAATATAATATTATCAAATAAGGAAAAATTTAAAGACTGCAGAGCAGATTATCTGCTTGGAAAGTGTTATTTTTCGCTGAAGGAATATAAAAATTCCATATCATGCATGAAAAAAGTTTTGGATGAAGAGGGCTTGAATAAAGGCTACAGGAATAAAGCAGCTATCATATTGTCAAGGTCTTATTTATCCATAAAAGACGCCGAAGATGCAATAAAATATGCGAAAACCCTGGATGATGAATACTCGAAAGACAGGAGAGAGCTTATTGAAGAAGGATATTTCTCAGCCAAAAGGATATATGAGCTTTTGAAATACATTGAGTCATTTAAAGGTATCGGATACTTTGAAAAGGATATGCTTTTGCGCTGTGCTCCCATGCTAAAAATAAAGGATAAAAATGTGATTTTAAATATCATAGATGATTTATTGAGGAGTACTTATTTAAAAGATGATGAAAGATTAGAAATTATATGCCGGAAGATATGCATACTGTTTGAAGATTCGAGAATGAATGAATCATTCAATCTGTTTGAGCAAAATAAAGAGAGTATAATCAAAATGTCCGGAACGACTCCTGAATGCTACAGTGCCTGTTGCTTTGCGGCATTTTTTGCATACAGCCTTGATAGACCATGTGCAATGCATATATATAACTCCATAGCACCGCAAAAAACAGACGAAATAGTCATAGACGAGCTGTATAACGCGTTTAAAGATATGGATATTTCGCCTTCAATCAAAGCAAAATCCATAGCAAAATCCGTTAAAGTATTATCAGGGAAGAAGAATGGCTCTTTTTTAAGAACCCGCGTAGCTGCGGATTTGCTTTTCGAAAATGGTGAATATTATGAGGCTCTTGATATGTATCATAGAGCATCAGATGCAAAAGCGGAGGACGCGTTCCTTTTATACAGGATGGCAGTATGCAATATAAAGCTCGATAAATTCAAAAGTGCATTCAAGCTGCTTGATAGAATATTGTCTTTGAATAAATACATACCTAGCGCATATCCTAAAATAATAATATGTTGTGTAGAATCCGGCTTGGATTGGGCAGATTATTTCAAACATATGGAAATTGAAAAATTGAATTTTAATGAGGTTTATGAACTTGGGGAATGTTTAAGCAAAAATGAATACTATGATAAAGCGGGTTTCCTGTTCAATTATTTGATCGATAATTATAAAAACGTAGATATATACAGGCGAAAGAAGATATTACATAACCTGTCTTTCATTTACCGGAAGCTTAAAAACTATGAAAAAGGCATTGAGTTGATTAAATCGGTGCCAAACGAGTATTTAAGCAGAGATTTGTCGATCGATTTATGGTGCCTTTACTATGAGAGCATGCAATATGATAAGGCGGCTGAAGTTTTTGATATTTATCTTAAGGATATAAAAGATCCCGAGGTATATTTTAATTCGGGAATACTTGCATTAAAGCTAAAGAAATATAAAGAAGCAGTGGATTATTTTGAAGGCTGCATACATATATCGATAGAACAGGGATACAGAAAAGATGAATTGATTCAGAGAGCATTGACAGATATAAGCATATGCAAGGCCAATATGGGCAGGGGAATTGATGCGCTGTCATATGTCGACAGAGCTTTGAAGGTCAGGTATGATGACAGGGCCCTTGATGTGCTTTTTATGATACAAAAGAAGCTGCTTCATGGGAAAGAGAAAAATCAAGAGATATGCGGATACGAATCTGATTGCATTTCAAAGTCTGAATGTTTTGATGATGAAATAAACAGTCTATTTGAAAAGATAACAAGCAGCATATATCCGAGGAAGGAGTCTATTGTAAAAAAAGACAGAGTTCAGGAAAAAATCGAAAGCTTTGTAAAAATTGAAAGGGAAAAGTATAAAAGTGATAAAGATTATATAGAGAGATCGGAGAGCGCATACTGCAGGTTGATAAACGAGATGTTCGCATTATTTGATAAACGCGTATTAAGTGAAATAACTGCTGCGGATATAGATAGAAGTATAAACGAGTATGATGACTTTGGTAGAAACGGTTCACAGGAGTACTTATACGGCTGCATTACACCGTACTTTGAAGATCTCAGCCATTTGTGCCATAAAGTACTTTATCCGTATTATAAAAAAAGCATCGATTTCCTTCCAGTCGTTCATAGCATGGAGGACTTTAAAAAATTGGGAATCTATTGTTATGAAAGCGGCGGGAAAAGATATTACAGGATCGATTTTTCGTTTGACATAAGCTGCAGCAAGTATCTTTTTGAGATCAACTGTCATCCGGGAATAAGAAGTGAATATATCGATTGCAGGATACATTATATGCCATGGGAAAAGCTTGTCTGGATAATATCCGGCATAGAGAAAAAATGGGATATAATCGACGGCATAAAAAGTGCGGGGCTTCTTCTCCTGTTTTATGGGGGTTATAAAAATTATCTCGGAATAGAGGGTGATTTTAAAGGCAGCGATGAAATAATAAAGCTTTCGGGGGACATTATAAAAGCTGGGAATGAATGCGATTATGCCGTAAAAAATATGTTAAACGGCACCTTGGAATATAACATGATCGAAAATATAAGAAAATTAAGAGGTGTGATCAAGGGATGTATTGCCGATATTTCAAAGGTAAAGCTCATTTGATCCTGCTACAATAAATTTAAGATAATGGCATAAAAATAAATTCACAGGCTGAAACCTATGAATTTATTTTTATACCGATTATTGTACCACAAATTACCAGTAATATTGATGCAGCGGTAAATAGGAGTTTTTTGGAATCGATCCTGTCATCACCTTTTAAACCGGTGATATTTGCCGACATGTATCCTCCTATCAGCCCTCCAATGTGGGCAAAATTATCGATTTGCGGATTTGAAAGGCCGTAAAAAATGTTGAGCCCTATTATGACAAGTATATTTATTCCAAAGGATGATGTCAGTATTCTGGGATATTTACGGCAAAGGTATAATACTGCCCCTAAAAGTCCGAATATGGCGCCTGAAGCGCCGATAGAAGGTGAATTGGAAAAGACAAAGCTGAATATACTTCCGGATAAAGCGGAAAAAAAGTATATTATAATAAATTTTTTGCTGCCAAATATCGACTCGTCAAGTTTCCCTATATTATACAGGCTATACATGTTGAATGCTATGTGGGCAAGATTGGCATGGAGGAAGGCCGAGGAAAAAAATCTCCAGTATTCCCCGCCTACTATCAGTGAATTTATCTTTGCACCATACTTTACAAGAGCCTCATAGCTGTTTATTCCGCCATTTGCATATATATAGAGGAAAATCAATACGTTTATTGCTATCAATGTGTTCGTAGCCGGTGATTTTGTTTTATTATCGCTCATATAAATACCTCCTGTATATATTTTACCATTGAAAAAGCAAATTACATATAGAAAAAATTTCTATGATAATAAAATGAAAAATATCACAAACTATATATAAAATAATACAATTAGTTAAATTTAAAAATTATTATAAACCGGCTTTGTTTAGTTAAATTGTCGATTTTTGGACATAGCCTGTAAATTAAGTTTAACTTAAAAAATGATACATCGAAATCAGAAGGGATGCGATAAAATGAAAGGAAAACTTTTAAGAGGTATTGCAGCCGGAACGCTTATCGGAGCAGCCGCAGGAATGCTGATCATTCCCCAGATGGACAGAAGAACCAGAAAAAGGATAGAAAGGGCTGGAAGAAAGGTAATGGATTTTACATCCGATATGATGGATGGTATAAGAAGTTGGCGTTCTTAATAAAAAGCACATGCGTTATGGTATGAAAGCGATAATATATGTGCCAAGGCACAATACAGGGGCTGTAGACCTTACAGCCCCTGTATTGTGTCAAATTGCCACTCGAAGCATATATAATAATGAGGATATTTTATGTTTTGGGGGGCTTGCCTATGGAATGTGCCATGATTTTTTTTATAGGACCGGATTTTGTAAAGGCATCTGTTTTTAATACCGAAGGCACTGAATTATTATCAGCATATGAGGATATCGGGTTATCGATAAAACATGGCTGCATAACGCAGGTTCCCGATAAATGGGAAGATGCAATATCAAAGATGATACAAAATGCAGTCGACAGCGACTCTGCAATCGATATAAAATACATCGCGGTAACATATATCCCGGGAACCATGGTATGCATCGACAGCTCCGGATTACCGGTTATGGACGCTATCTTTCCCTATGACGGAAGAGGGAGATATGAAGCGCACTTATATAACAAGTATAATAAAAAACATAAAAACAGGACTGACTTCCCATGGACGTATAATGTGATACCGAAACTTTTATGGATAAAATACAACAGGCCCGATATATATAAAAAAATATTCAAAGTTTTGACACCTGATTCGTATATCTCGTATAAGCTGACCGGAGAGACGGCTATAGACAATTATTCTGCGATGCAGTTCGGGTGCGATAGCAATAATTTTCATTATGATGGCAGATTACTGGATAATTTTGGCTTGGAGAAGGATATATTCCCGGCCATATGCAAAACCGGCGAATGTACGGGTATGATTGCAGGCGTTGTAAAAGAAAAACTCGGACTTAAAAGCGAAGTAAAAATGTTGGCCGTATCGAGTTTCATACTCCCTCTGCTTTTGGCTTCGGAAGATATGGACAAAAATACTATTTTATATGATGCAAATTCTTCAAGCATTTGTTTTAAATATAATTCACATAAGGCAAGGCTAAGCGGGGAAATCCGAAAGTCTCTCTTTAGAATCGAAGATAAATATATTATAATAGGCAATTTCGAATATATGACATATAAATGGTTAAAAAAGTATACAAAAATCGATGCATTAAAAAGCGATGACTATACCCCGGGTTCAAATGGCCTTATCGTCGTTCCGTATATTATAGGCGACAGCCTCTTCCAGAATTTTGACATCGATGCTGGCATTATAGGGGTGAATACCGCAAATTGCGGGCGCGACATTCTGGCGGCATCCTATGAATCTCAAGGTTATTCGTTAAGGAAAAAAATCGATATTTTAACGGATTGCGGCTTGAATATTGAAAATATAATTCTGGCAGATGATGTTAAGGATAGTTTGAAATATAATATCATATCCGATATAACAGGTAAGGAAATCAGAATCAGCAAAGAATGCGATTTAATAACAAGATATGCTTTCGAGTCTTTGTTCAATAAAGAGCATGATCTGGAATCGGAGGATGAAGTGATAACGCCCGACCGGGAAAAGGGCATCAGGTATAATGTATTATTCAGCTTATATAAAAGCGCGTATAATTCCCTTGGCGATTATTGCAGATTCGAAAGAAAAATACAGAAAAAATTATAGAATAAGAACAGTTATATAATGCTTTTTTCATAATATTCTTCAAATAATCTGTATGCACCATTTTATAAACTACTTGTACAATTATTCCATTTAAACTATAATTTTATTAAAAGCACACAAATGAAAAGTCATAAAGGTATGTGTGATGGTGTGTATATAAATTATTTGAAGAATATGCACCCTATGTGATGCTAATTATTGACTTTTAGGAGAAGGTACTTATGGAAATACTTTCCTTGGGCGAAAAAATAAAATTAAAGAGAAAAGAAAAAAACATGACTCTTAAAGACTTAGCGGGGGATAAAGTTACGCCCGGCCAGATAAGCCTTGTTGAGTCCGGCAAATCAAAACCGAGCATAGATCTTCTGGAATATATAGCGAACAAAATAGATGTGAGCATAGATTATATACTCGAAACGGAAGAGCATCAGGCTGATAATCTGTGCAAGTATTATGCTGATATAGCATATGCTTCAATAATGAACAGCAGTTATAAGCAGGCGCTGGACGCTTTGAACATGGGAATGGCATATGCCAAGGATTATGATCGGGAGTATTATATAGGTCTGTATAATCTCTACTACGGGATGATCGACTATAAGCAGGAGAATTACGAAAATGCTCAAAGTGAATTCATGTCTGCAAGCGAAGTGTTTCTGAAGACATGCAAATATAAGGATTTGCTGGAAACTTATATGCAGTTGGGGATGACGGCATTTAAGCTGTCTTATTTTAACTCTTCACTGAATTACTACAAGCAGGCGGAAAAGGTGATGAATAATAACAAAATAGTCGATGACGAGCTGCTGATGAATATTTATTTTAATATATCGCTGTGCTATTCAAGGCTGGAAAATTATTCGCCCTCCATCGATTATGCGCTTTTGTCGATGGAAAAGCTGAAAAAAACCACCGACCGTTTTCAATATTCGCAGTCTCTGCTTATGTTAAGTCTGTCATATAATAGTGCCAATAAATTTGATGAAGCTCTCAAATATGCTCAAAAGGCCGTCGATGTCTTAAAGGAGCTTAATAAATTGAATTTAATAGCCAAGATGGAAACAAACATGGGCATAATATTGTCCAATATCGGGAGTATCGGCGAATCCTTCAAGCATCTGCAGAATGCGTATAAAATAGAATCTGATATAGACGATAAGATGCTGCCGTACACTATGCTCAGGATTGCAGATAATTATCTGAAGGTAAATGACTTTGACAAGGCCATAGAGATTGTCAAAAAAGCCTATGCAAAGTGCTGCAACACCGGACAGGACGAATATATGGTAGCCATTTATTATTACTTTTATAAAATTTACTGCCTGAAAGATGATAAAAAAAATGCTGAGATTTCCCTCCTTGAGGCCATAGGCTACCTTCAAAATTTGGACATGCCTAAGGAGCTTGCCAATGTATATATCATGCTGGGGGAATTTTATCAAAAGGAGAAAAAGCAAAGTGAGGCATTGGAATATTTAAATAAGGGTCTGAAGATATATAAAGAGCTTGGTATCGTATCATCTGCAAGTATAAACCTTTAATTTGGCGGAAGTTTTGAATGAAGAGGTGGTTTCATATGGATTTTATGGGTTTTACAGGCGATGATTTTGAGTTTTTCAAAAGAAAAAACGATCTGGCAAAGGCGGAATACAATGATAAAAGAGAACAGATGAAGAAACACTTCAGGGAGTTCTGCTATCAGGTGCAGAAAAGTTATCATACGAGCACGGGAAAGGTTTTAACCCTTGAGAAGGACTTTAAGGGACTGAATAAAATGAAAAGTAGCATATCGGCAAATTGCGATATTGAAAGCTCGGGGATTTTCAATTTAAAAATCGATTTCTATAGAGACAACATAGGAATATATATTGAATGCCCTAAAGGCAGGGACTATGACGGCATAAAAAAGCTTGAGGATATATTGACAAATAAAAAAGATACATTGACCGGATTTTTCAAGGGAAACAGGAATATGATCTTGATGCTGCTGTACAGCGAATCCAAAAAATCAAATAATAATAATGGGCATGAAGAGATGAAATTGAGCAACAATGAGTTGTGCTTCGGAAATTATGATATGCTCGTTAAAAAAATAGAAGAACTGCTTCCTCCTTGTTATAACAAGAAATCGACTTTAAACATAAAAATAGGCATGCAATACTTAAAGCCTGATGCGCTGAAAATAGGCAAAGCGCTGCCCTCAAGGGCATGCTCGGAAATAATCGGATTACTGGATTTATGCGGTGCCATTGCAGAAAATTAAATACAAAATAAGAGCGGGTGACATCCGCTCTTATTTTGTATTTACGTATATTTCAAGTATTTTTGCATGTCCCTTGATCGAATACTTACCCATAGATGCCGGCAGCATGACTGTTTCACCTAACGAAACGGGTTCACAGCCCTTTTCATAGTATATACGCCCATTGCCTTCTATGAACATATATACCGTAAATTTTCTGCCATCCGTTTCGCCCGTAAATTCATCTGAGATATTCAGCTCTTTTACTGTAAAATAATCGTTCTCGGAGAGAACTCTTTCGTTATAGCCGCCTTTATCCACATAGTTCCTATTCCGGTTTAATACGGGCGGATTATCGAAGTTAATTACTTCAATGGCTTTGTCTATATGAAGCTCCCTGGGCTTACCGTTCTTATCGACTCTGTTCCAATCGAAAACCCTGTATGTTGTATTGCTGTTTTGCTGTATTTCGGCGATCAATATTCCATCGAGTATGGCATGTACCGTACCTGATGGTATATAAAATACATCTCCGGGGGATACGGGGATTTCATTCAAAAGTTTATCCAGATTTCCACTGCTTAAGGAATGGATGAAGTCACTCTTGGTTACGCCTATTTTCAAGCCATATACTAATTTGGCTCCCGGTTTTGCATCTATTATGTACCACATCTCTGTTTTGCCGTTGCCTTCGCCGTGGGATTTAGCGTATTTGTCGTCAGGATGGACCTGCACTGACAATCTGTCGTTAGCATCTATTATTTTTATAAAAAGAGGCAAGAAATTTTTATATACGCCGTATACATCCGTTCCTACCAATTGTTCTTTATATTTTTCAAGCATGCCTTCAAATGTCAGGCCCTTTAAATCTCCGTTTGAAACGATGCTCATGCCGTCGTTTCTGCAGCAAAGCTCCCAGCTTTCGGCTATTTTGCCGTCCGGGATATTGCGATTGAACTTTTTTTCTATATTTCTTCCGCCCCACAATATGCTTTTATATACAGGGTGAAATTTCAATGGATATAACATACAATCACCGCCAGATAATATTTATTGAGCAGGCATATCCCCACATGAAAGGGGACAGCTGCAAATGTAAAACTTATACCTATACAAAAATGCTGCTGCATGATGAATAAGCATTCATTATGCAGCAGCCCCTTTTAAGCTATTTTGCCACAGGACCTGCTTTAACTACGCTTTCAGGTACGTTTTTGAATTTCTTGAAATTTTCCCTGAACCTTACAGCTAAATCCTTAGCAGTTTTATCATAGTCATCAGCATTTTTCCAAGTGTTGCGAGGATTCAACACTTCTGACGGAACATCCGGGCAGCTTTCCGGTACAAGTATGCCGAAAATAGGATCGACATTAAACTTAATGCCTTCGAATTTGCCTTCCAATGCCGCCGTAACCATGGCCCTCGTATATTTTAACTTAATCCTTTGGCCGACACCATATGGGCCGCCTGACCAACCAGTATTGATCAGATATACATTTGAATTGTGCTTTTCAATTCTCTCTCCTAAAAGTTTTGCATATACCGAAAGATTGTATGGCATAAACGGTGCTCCAAAGCATGTGGAGAACGTTGCCTGAGGTTCGGTTATTCCTCTTTCGGTTCCTGCAAGCTTGCTTGTATAACCGGACATGAAATAATACATTGCCTGCTCCTTTGTGAGTTTGGCAATCGGAGGCATAACTCCGAAAGCATCTGCCGTCAGGAATATAACTGTTTTTGGATGACTGCCTAATCCGGACAATTCCGCATTGGGTATGAAATCAACAGGATATCCTACACGGGTATTCTCTGTAAGAGAGCCATCTGAATAGTCAGGATCCATATTTTTGTCATATATGACGTTTTCAACTAATGCACCGAATTTTATAGCATTCCATATTTCAGGTTCATGCTCTTTTGATAAGTTGATACATTTTGCATAACATCCGCCTTCGAAATTGAACACGCCGTTATCAGACCAGCCGTGCTCATCGTCACCTATCAAGTACCTGTTGGGATCAGCCGAAAGCGTAGTCTTTCCTGTGCCGGAAAGTCCAAAGAATAATGCTGCATCGCCATTTGCTCCAATGTTAGCGGAACAGTGCATTGGGAATACGTTTTTCTTTGGGAGTAAATAGTTCATAACTGTAAATATGGATTTTTTAATCTCGCCGGAATATTGTGAACCGCCTATTATTATCAGCTTTTTCTTTAAGTTAAGGATTATGAAAGCTTCGGAATGCGTGCCGTCAACTTCGGGAATCGCCTTAAAGCCTGGTGCGCAAATGACGGTAAAACCTGGCACGAAATTTTCAAGCTCTTTTGAAGTAGGTCTTCTTAGAAGTTCATGTATGAACAAATTCTGTGATGCATATTCATTTATTACCCTGACTGGCAGCCTGTAATCGGCATCAGCTCCTGCAAATCCGTCAAAAACGAACAGCTCGCGGTTTTGAAGGTATGAAACGAGCTTTCCATAAAGTCTGTCGAACTTTTCTTCTTCAATCGGCTTGTTTACTTTTCCCCAATTTATTTCGTTATGTACCTCAGGAATATCGACAATAAACCTGTCTTCAGGGGACCTGCCGGTATATTTTCCCGTTGTTACGGAAAGAGCGCCGGTGTTTGTAAGTTTGCCTTCTCCGCGGAGAATAGCTTTTTCAACAAGTTTTGAAACTGGAAGGTTTCTATTAACCTTGGCGTTAATAATCCCTAGGTATTCAATACTTAGTGTGTTTTCACTCATAAACATCTCTCCTATAAAATTATTTTTACTATAATATATCTTAAGCAGAAACCCGTTTAATATATAAATATTAAACTTCCCATGACTAAAGTCACGAGTGTGAAACATAAATCCAATCGATATATTATAGTTTGTTGATTTGATGATAAAAAAATTCTTCCCCATTATAAAAATCCACTAACAATTTCATTATAGCATATTTTTATTATTTATCATGTTTAAAAATAATTCTGAATAATGATAACAAATTGTTATATGATGGGTGCGATATTCTTGGAATAATTGAAATGTATTTTATATAACGAAAAAGGCCTAATATTAGGCCTATTGTCTCCATTTCATATAGTGTTTTTCTATATAGGATACTCCAATATACATGAGATATGCTGCTATTGCAAGTATGAGAATACTTGCCATTACCATGTCAAGCTGTGCGACCTGGCCTCCATAGACTATCAAAAATCCTAGGCCCTCTTTGGCCACTAAAAATTCTCCTACGATAACTCCAACCCAGGAAAGCCCGACATTGATTTTTAATGCAGACATAATGTTGGGAACACTGGACGGAAGAATCACCTTGGATAATATTTGAAACCTCGATGCTCCAAATGTCTTTAATAGTTTTATCTTGTTGTCATCGACTTCCTGAAAACCAAGAAGTACGCTCATTATGGTAACTACAACTGATATCAACAGGGCCGTTACGATTATAGCAGGCTGGCCGTTGCCTATCCAGAATATAAGCACCGGTATCAACGCTGTTTTTGGCAAGCTGTTGAGGATCACTAAGTAAGGATCCAGTACCTTGCATAAAAAATCCGACCACCAGAAAATTATAGCTATCAGCGTGCCGATAAGCGTACCGGATACAAAACCGATAACTGTCTCCAAACATGTTACCCCGATGTGGCGGAAAAGGCTTCCCTCTTTATAAAGTACAATTAGAGTCTTGACCATTCTCGAAGGCTGGCTTATCAAAAATGGGTCTATCCATTTAAATGTTCCGGCTATTTCCCAGAGCCCGAAAAAGGCTACAAGTATGATAAGCCTTGTAATTAAAATAGCATTGTTTTTTCTCTTGATGCCTTTCAGAAATTCCTTATGTTCTTTGGATATCCGGACAGTATTCAATAAGGCTTTATCATTTAACATGAACATCGAGCTCCTTCCATATAGAATTAAAGTAATACCTGAATTCGGGAGCTTCTCTGCACTTTATCGGCGTTCTTATGGGGCATGAAAGCTTTATGTCATATATGTTTTTTATATACGCCGGCCTTTGAGAAAGCACAACGACTCTGTCCGCCATGGATATTGCCTCTGCGATATCATGCGTTACGAGTATCGTCGTTTTTCCTTCCTGTTTGAGGATGGAATATACTTCATCCGCAATTGCCAATCTGGTTTGATAATCCAGAGCTGAAAAAGGCTCATCCAAAAGCAGCAGTTCAGGGTCGACTGCCAGTGTTCTTATAAGGGAAACTCTTTGTCTCATTCCACCTGAAAGCTGATGGGGATAATAGTTTTTAAAACCTCCGAGATCGTACTTTACAAGCATTTTTTCAAGCCTTTCTTTCTGCTCACGGCTGTCCCGGTGCTGTATTTCAAGGCCGAGCATCACGTTCTGAAGAATATTTCTCCATTCGAATAAATTGTCTTTTTGAAACATATAGCCGATACTGCTGGATGGTTCCGTTACCTGCTTCCCATTAAGGCGTATCATACCGGAAGATGGCTTTAAAAGGCCGGAAATTATAGAGAGTATAGTAGATTTACCACACCCGCTTGGGCCTACTATACTTATAAATTCATTTTCATTGACAGAGAGCGAAAAATCTTTAACTGCCTCGGTCTCACCGTCAAGGGTATGATATATCATCGAAAGGTTTTTGATTTCGAGTTTTAATGATGACACTATTATCCCCCCAGTTAATTTAGTTTATCCGTTTAAACATTTTCTGAGATTCAGGACGTTTATTTATTTTTAGCCGCTTCTTTGGCAAATTTGTCCGTTACTACTTTTTCATATGGCGGTTTTTTGGGCATCAAGCGTGAATCATATTCATAGATCAGGTTTTCAAACCTTTCCAGCACTTCTTTTTTAACTATCAGATCCTTCTGCCATGAATCCTGATCCCTGTATCTTTTTACGACGATGGATATCTGCTTTTCATCCGTTCCTGCAAAGAACGATTTGATAGATTTGGCAACCTCATCATTTGAGTGACTATCCACCCAAACAATCCCCTTGTATAATGCATTTGTAAATTTTTGTATTATGTCCGGATGCTTTTCGATATACGATTTTGTCGCAAAGAAACAGGTATAAGGAAGTTCACCGGATTCCTTGCCGATTGAAGATACGATATACCCCTTGCCTTCCTGTTCCAGTATCGTCCCTGAAGGCTCGAACAGAGCGACGTAATCGCCGGTTCCGCCTTTAAATGCCGATGCAGTCGCAGCATATGCCACATTCGTTATAATGTTTACGTCTTTTGCAGGCTTTTCGCCGTTGAAAGACATCGAAATGCCGTTGGATTTCAATACGTATTCAAGGGACATCTCGGGAACTCCGCCGGGGCGCCCTCCAAGAATATTTTTACCTTTTACGTGATCCCATGTAAAGTTCGGATCAGGATCTCTTGATACGAAAAATGATCCGTCCCTCTTTGTAAGCTGCGCAAAAATTACCGCATAATCCTCTCTGCCCTGGTTGTAGAGGTATAAAACCTGTTCCGATCCGCAAAAGCCTATATCGGAATTTTTGGAAAGTACCTGCTGCATCGTTTTGTCCGCTCCCTGTCCCGTCACAAGATCGATATCGAGGCCCTGCTCTTTAAAGAAGCCCTCGTTTATTGCAGCGTACATCGGGGCATAAAATATGGACCTTGCCACTTCATTCAGCTGTATTTTTACAAGCGACTGCTTTTTATCAACATTTGTACTTTTGCATCCCGCAAATAATGCCGCAATGAGTGAAAAAATAATGGTAGATATAACTACTGCTTTTATTTTTTTTAACACTTAAAGACCTCCAAATAAATTTTTCAATTTATATTATTCATTTTAAGTTGTATAGGTTACCGCTAAAGGAAAAAACGACAAAAATAGAATGGTGCCGAGAAGATGATTCTACAAAGGAGATTGAAAAGATATCTATCGATGCATGTCAATATATGTAGAAATGTTCTTATGGTAAAAAAATATAGGCCATGATACAATTATTAACAGTAATATACTGGAATTACATATAAATTAATATTAGTGGAGGTGTATGTAATGTAAAGGTATATGACAGCTTTTCACAGGATTTTGCCACATAAAATATATTCGATGATCCATCTCTTGTATAATTTCAGCATAAGCAAATGTAAATGCAGTTCAAGCATGTAATTGAACATTAAAAGGAGGGTATTATGAAGAAGCACATCTTCAACAAGATCATTTCCCGCATTTTGGTTATTGTTTTTTTGATTACGATGTTTCCTGCGAAAATATCAAATGCCGATTCTTCTGTCAAATCCAAAAAAGTGCAGACCGAAGCAAAAGAACTTATTGAAAAAAGAACGGAATATCAGAAGGAATTTTTGAATCCCGACGGTACTCATACAATAAGGTTGTATAATTTGCCAATACACTATAAAAGTGGCGATAAATATGAAGAAATAGATAATACGTTAGTCGCGAATTACGATGAAAAAACCAAGGATGAGTATAACATAAGCAATAAAGCGAATAAAATTAAAACTGTATTTTCATCTAAAAAGGATAGGAATGAATTTACAGGGATCTCGGATGGGAAATACTCACTCAAGATAATACCTGAAAATGCAAAGAAAAATGACGCCTTATTGAAAGATAACAGCATAACATATCCAAATATATATAACAATATAGACCTGAAATATGAATCTAAAAACGATGGGGTTAAAGAAAGTATAATTATTAATAAGCCTACAGATAGGACAAGCTATACATTTGAGCTGGAATTGAACAACCTTGTGCCGAAGGAGAATGACGATGGGACAATAGGGATGTATGACAGCGGCACGAATGATATTGTCTATTTTATACCGGTTCCATTTGCGGAAGATGCAAACGGAGGGTTTTGCGGGAATGTAACCCAAAAGATAAGAAAGGATAAAAACAAATACTATCTCGATATACAGGTGGATGATAATTGGCTCAATTCGAAAGACAGGCAGTATCCTGTAATAATAGACCCCACCATAAATGAAGGAAGCTCGGGGCACAGTTATGATACTTATGTATTAAGTGCATACCCGAATACAAAATACTATTCTGCAGGCAGGCTTATAACCGGGCGTTCTGCATCAACGGGGACGGCCAGGTCATTCATAAAATACAGCCTGCCGGGTATAAACGGCGTAATAACCAGCGTGTATTTTAATGCATATTGCTACAGCAATTACAGCGGTTCTCCGATAGATCAGGTATGGGAGATCACAAGCAACTGGAATGAAACTACAGTTGACTGGAATCATCAGCCGTCATATGCAAATAATGTAGACAACACGCATGTGAGCGGACCCGGATGGTATTCATGGAATATTACAAACCTGTATAAAGCTTGGATTTCGGGAAGGCCGAACAACGGAATAGCTTTTAAGATGAATGATTCGGACAACTCTGCCGGATATTACAGAGTGTTTTATGATAATATGTCTTCACTTCACAATAACTGCCATTATCTTTCCATAAATTATACACCGCTGCCTACGCCTTCACTATCGGCAAATACCGTCGTATCTCCGTATAAAAACAATTCAAAGGGCGCATTGAATGTAAGCTGGAGCTCTATGGCGGGGGCGACGGGATATTATGTGTCCATATATAACGGCAACAGATATCAGGATTTTAATGCAGGGAGCAGTACGTCATGGTCAACTGCAGGGAAAGGTATATATCCTGTAAATGTAAATAACGGTACCTGGCAGTACGTAACCAATGGTACGGGAACAGATTTATCCTGTGACCCCAGAAATCTTTATATAAACGCCTGGAATGCCAATACGTCAAATGAGAATACGGATTACAGGGATCATTTTGTTTATACGGCAAGAATTAGGGCATATCAAACCGTAAGCTTTGCAGGGTCCAACTATACGTTTGTGACAAGCTACTCGGATGGTACGAGTTTAAAGCTTCCTGATACCATACCTCCCAATCCTGTATCCAATGCAAAATTATCTTTGATAGACAGCGGGTTAAACACAGGCGATGCATGGAAGGCTGCCGTATCGTGGAATGCTTCATCCGATCTTCCTCAGGGAGGTGCAAGCGGCATTGCATCCTACCATATAAAACTATATAATACTGCAAGCGGTCAGGTAAGCGAAGCAAGTGTACCTTCAAACCAGAACAGCTATACGTTTTCCAATCTTAAGGACAATTGCACTTACAGGGCGGATATATATACATATGACGCAAACGGAAACAGCCCAAGTGTGCCGTCAAGCTCAAGCAGCATCTTTGCGTCTGACAGGACAGGACCGGCATCTCCGACATCCGTTACGCTAAATCCGTCCTCATGGACAAAGAATGTAAACCCTGCTGCAACTGTAAACTGGGCATCCACGCCGGATGAGGGAGGTTTTAAAAAAAGCCAGTATTCGATAGACGCCGGCGCATGGAAAGATACAGGTTTAACGACACCAAACGGTACATTTACAGTTCCATGTTCGACATTGTCGGACGGTACGCATACGATCGCAGTAAGAGGCGTAGATCTTCAGGGAAATACAGGGGCATCTGTTTCTGCCAGCTATTACAAGGATACGGTGATTCCGGCAATTAACATTATGGATCCCTTAAATCAGCAGACAGTAAACGGTATTGTAAATATAACAGGAAATATTAATGATGCAAATCTCAGCGGTTGGTCATTATACTACGGTCATGGGACTTCTCCTGCTTCATATACGTCTTTGGTATCCGGAACATCTAAGATTTCAAGCAATCTGTTATACTCATGGGATGTTACGGGATTAGAGGAGGATACATACACTCTAAAACTTACAGCAACTGATAAGGCAAATAACACAAACAGCATAACGATGCAGATAATCAAAAGCGCGAGCAGCATAAGCATAAGCCGTAGCATTGAGATAGATTCTCCGGGAAACGGCGTTACCGTCGATAAACAAAACAATACGGTATCATACCACATGACAGATAACGGGGATATATCGGGGCTTCTTGGCAGGCTGTATATCAACTCCAGACTTATTGACAGCGAATCCGTGCCCGGCGAGGGTCTTACATTTGACGCCGCCGCATTTTCGGAAGGAAGCATAAATGACATATATGTAAAAGCTGCAGATGCAAATGGAAATGATTCCTATAGTACTACAACATACAAGGGGACGCCTATAGCGGATACATTCAACGATATAGCAAAGATCGAAAATATGGCTGGCACTGAAAAGTCATCTTACGGTTCAATAAAGCTGAAGACGGACGGAAGCGCATATCCTGCATCGGGAAGCTTTGAGTCAAAGACGATATTGCTTCCGGCAAATCTGGATACGGCAAAAATAACTGCGAATGAAAACAAGCCCGCCGGGACAAGTATAATGTACAAAATATCTGCAGACGGCGGTACGACATGGCAGGATGCGGCTTTGAATACAAAAATCGAAATAAACAATAAAAATAAAAACCTGAGAGTAAAGGCGATATTTGCGACATCCGATGCATCGAAAACTCCCGAGGTATATGACTGGCAGGTGGAAACTGTATCTGTTGCGGCCGGAAACGCTTTTACAGTGCAGCTTATCGATATACCAAAAAATCTGACAGCCACCCCTAATATAAACTACGACATATTGCTAAGATGGGACGAGTCCTTGACATCCGGCGTATATTACAATATATATAGGAGCGCTGATCCTAACTTTATTCCATCATCGCAAAATCTGATAGCATCAAACATCACAACGCCGTACTGGAACGATTTCAATTTGAACTACGGGAAGACATTCTACTATAAGGTACGTGCAGTATGTTCCTTTAATGGTCAAACCCGTGAAAGCCTTGTATCCAATATAGCCTCTGCCAGAGTAGTCGATGCAGATGAACTTAATAAGCGCATAGGAATTGAGGATTACTGGGGATTCGCACAGCTGCAATCGGGGAGCGGGACTACGTATATCAACTTGAGTTCCGGTAATCTATGCTTCCAGTCGACGGATTTTGTCTACCCGGGGACAAAACTTGCATCCGTCATGAGAAGAAGCTTTAACAGCCAGTCGACTACAAAGACACCGATGGGTTATGGATGGGATTTCAGCTTCAATACGAATCTTTTAAGGGAGTATGATGCTTCGGGAAATGAAACCGGGATGATACTTAAAGACGGCGATGGAAGCATACACAGGTTCAGTAAAAACGCAGACGGAACATATAATTCGCCAAAGGGCGCATATATGGATCTTAAATATAATACCGCCTTAAAGTGCTATGAAATAAAAAGGAAAGATAATATAACATATAGTTTTAATGATAAAATGCAGCTTGTCAAATTTACGGAGCCAAATGGGAATGCCATAACATTAAACTATAATAAAAGAGGAAACATAGATACTGTTACAAATTCTGTGGGAGATGTATCGAGGTTAAGTTATGATAAGACCGACAGGCTGATAAAGATAGCGGATCCATCCGGCAGGGAATTCAATTATGTATATGATGACTCTTCAGACAAGCTTACAAAGATGTATATAATAATAGAAAACAATGTAGAATATTCGGAAGAATATATATATGACGGCTCATATCAAAATATCACCGCCATAAAGGATCCAAAGAAGAACACTACATCTTTTGATTACATTGACAGCAAGATATCGGGGATAACAGACCCTATCGGGGAAAAGTATAATATAAATTATTCGGCAGGAAGCACATCGATAACAAACAGAGGCAAAACGGTGTCTTTCAGTTACAATGCGGATGGCGGTATAATACAAAAGACAGATCAGTTAAACCACAGCATAAATTACGAATATGACTCAAACTGCAATGTTACAAGGATGTACTGCCAGAATATAATAGGAGGAACAGTAAAAACCGTCAGTTATACCTATACCTATGATTCAAAGGGCAATCTGCTCACGATAACCGACCCGTTGAATAATGTCAACCAATACAGCGATTACAACAGTTTCAATGAAGCGGGAGAGGTGAAAGAACCCGTAGGGCCCGGAGCATACGCGATAACAAAATATACCTATGATGATAAGGGCAATATGATATCCTCCACGGACCCTGAAAACCGCAAAGCAACATATACTTATTACAGCGACGGGAATACGAATACAGTTACCGACAATTTTGGGAATACCACAACATATAATTACGACGGCAAGGGAAGGATGATAAAAAAGACCGAGCCGCTGGGAAAAACCACCGAGATACTTTCCTATGATGCGCAGGGGAATCCCACGAAGGTTAAGGATGCACTCGGCCATATAACACAATATGTATACGATGCCCTCGGAAGAAAAACATCCGAAGTTTACACGGGCAGTGATGGAATAGGCACGAAGGCCGAGTATTTCTCGTATGATCTGGATGGCAATTTAAAGTCGAGCACCGATAGGATGGATAATACCACAGGTTTCGATTATGACCAGCTGAACAGGTTGGTTATGACAGCTTATCCTGATGGAAAGGTTGCAAGCGTATCCTATACTTTTGGAACAGATAATAACATGATTGTAATATATAAAGACGGTGAAAACAGGGAATCAAGAGAATACTATGATTCAGCGGGAAGGCTGATCAAAAAAGAATCAGGGGGAACATATGCGACATATGAATACGACTATTTGGGCAGCGTCATAAAAACCAAGGATGCGGAAGGAAGGGAATCCGACTCCGTATATGACGAGCTTGGAAGGGTAATAAAGACAGTGGATGACCCTAATGGTATAAATATCCAGAATGAATTCACATATGACCTTCTGGGGAATAAGCTTACGTCTAAAGATGGGGAAGGGAATATTACAAACTACAGTTATGATAAAATAGGAAGGCTTGTAACTGTTTCCAACAATGTATCCGGCACTGCAATAAGCACGAGATATCAATATGATATAAAAGACGGGGGAACTATTGTAAACAAGACGATAGATGCCCTTGGAAGAGAGAGCTTAACATACCTCGATGCCCTGGGAAGGAAAGTAAAGGATGTAAATGATGGAACACCCCAGGATGGAATAAGCGAAACTACGTTATATCAGTATGACCTTAACGGTAATATACTTCAGCTTACAAAGAATGATTCGAGCGTCATAAATTATCGGTATGACAGTTGGGACAGGCTTACCAAAGTCCAGTATGATTCAAATAATTATACGACATACGGCTATGATGATAACGGGAACAGGCTGTCGATGACGGATGTAAAGAATGGCAGTCCAATCGTCACATCATATGCCTATGATGTATTGAACAGGTTAAAACAAACGGTGCAGGATGGGAACACCGTAAATTACGAATATGACGGAAGCGGGAATAAAATAAGGACATATTACTCTGATGGCAGCAGCATAAAAAATATAGTATACAAATACGATATTTATAACAGACTGCAGAGCATAGGCATAGGATACGGACAAAGTGGAACTGATAACTACGGTACGGTAAGGGAATATTCCTATACGCCTTCGGGATATGTAGACAGTGTTAAAAACTACAGGAAGTTTGATACCAAGGGGACGGATTTTACAAATATAAAATATACCTATAACACCGCTGGGGAGCTAATAAATGCGCAGTACCTCGATAATGGCACGGCAAAGAAGGAAGAATATACAATACAGTACGATAAAAGAGGTCTCATAAAGAATGAAACATCATATACGAATTACGATACGGCAAAAACCGTAAACAAAGCATACAGCTATGATGAATTAGGCAGGCTCCTGCTTGTGAACAATACCACCGAGTCCAAGAAAGATACCTATACCTATGACAATGTAGGCAACAGGATTACCATGAATGACGGGACAAACAGTTTCTCGTATGGCTATAACCAGTTTAACCAGATGATAGATATAAAAAAGAACGGCCAGGCGGACAGCACATTTTCATATGATTTAAACGGCAACCAGAAGCAGGAGATATCAAAAAAGGATGTAGGCGGGACTATAAAGGATGTCACAACCGATTACACTTATGACAAGGCTGACAGGCTGATTAATACATCGATGTCTGACGGCACAACCGTTAAAAACACGGCAAATTACTATAATGGTGACGGCCAGAGGATTAAAAGGAATGCGGACGGTATAGTGACAAAGTACTATTATGAGGGAGACGATATACTCTATACAACCGACGGGAACAATGTAAAAGTCAATGAAAACATACTTGACTTAGACGGCGTTATCATAGCATCGAAGAGATTTGACGGTATATACAAAAATATGTATTTCACATATAATTATGACATAAGGGGAAGCGTAACGAACATCATAAATCCAGAAGGCACAGTGGTAAAGGGTTACGACTACGATGAATTTGGCGGCACCAGGGAAAAGGGAGATACGGCTTTTAAAAACGACACCAAGTTTACCGGAGCCGTACATGACAGTTCATCCAACCTGTACCTTATGGGCTCCAGGTTCTACAACCCCGATACGGGAAGGTTCTTAACCCAGGACACATACAGTGGAAGCCCATACGAACCGTGGACATCACACCTTTACAGCTACTGCGACAGCAACCCCACAAGCATGACGG
>JASEJN010000054.1 GCA_030016385.1 Clostridiales bacterium
TGGGGTTTTTCATTCGCAATTTTTACCAGTAAAAAAGCTAGCACAACGAGTTAATATATCAAATCCATAAACTTATCTCCAAATTTTTATTTTGCTATATGCAATACTATTAAAGAAATTATGTCTATGTTATATATAATTTATTCCTTATTTATTATTAAAAAAGGAAGAGTAATCGTTTATTTTAACTCTCCCTTATGGCTTTACGTTATAAAAGCTTTAATATATCATCCGGGTTTCCCAAGTCTTTCAGAATAACATCAGCTTCCTTTACAGTCTGTGGATTTCCTACGCCGACGGATAGCATGCCGGCTCTTTTTATAGCCTCAATACCCGCTTTTGAATCTTCAATACCGATACATAAACTGGGATCAACTTTAATGCCCTGCGCCGCATTTATGAATATTTCAGGATCCGGCTTTCCGTGCTTTATTTTGGCGGCATCGACTATATAATCGAACTTATCTTTTATTCCAAGGTTATCGATAACGGTATATGCATTTTTACTAACCGACGCAACAGCCGTTTTTATGCCTGATACCCTTAACCCATCGATAAGCTTTGATACTCCTGGAAGTATATCATGGGGCGTTATGCCCTTGATCATCTCTTTATAATATTCGTTCTTTCTATTTGCATAATACTCCTTTTCTCCGTCCGTAAAATGCCTATCGCTTCTCTCAAGTATTATTTCAAGAGATTCTAAACGGCTTACACCCTTTAATCTTTCATTTATCCTTTCATCAAAATATATATTGAGTTCGTCGGCCAACTTTTTCCATGCCAAATAATGATACTTTGCGGTATCTGTTATAACACCGTCAAGATCGAAAACTACTCCTTTGTAATTCAATTTATAACACCTCTTTAATTATCCTTTCTCCATTTTCAAGCGATATCCTGTCATCATACAGATATATATCAAGGCTGCTGCCATCCAGAAGCTTGAATATTATATTCTTATCATCTATTCTGACATATAGCCTGCAGTTTCTGTATTTTACTTTAAACGATAAGGAATTCCATTCTTTCGGAAGTGCAGGTGTAAAATGAAGCCCATCCGAATATACTTTCATACCTCCAAAGCCACTTATGACGGCGCTCCATGCTCCGGCCATACATGCCGTATGGATGCCGTCTTTAACATTCCCGTTGTAATCATCGAGATCCATTCTTGAAGTCATCATAAAATACCTGTACGCTTTGCTAAAATAACCGATATCATTCGCAAGTATACTGAATATGGAAGATGACAGAGAAGAATCATGAGTCGTAATAGGCTCGTAATAATCATAATTTTTCTTAAGTTCATCCTTGCTGAATAACTCCCCTCGCAAATACATAAGCAGCAAAACATCGGGCTGTTTACAAATTTGGTACCTGTATATATTAAGGTAATGCCTGTGAAGAAGTATGGGCTTTTCATCCTGCGGTATATCATCGGCATTTATTCTTTTTTTATATATAAAGGTATCGTCCTGGGGGATTATGCTAAGCTCTTCTGAATACGGCAGATACATATTTTGTGCGGCATCGGCAAAAGCATCGATTTCCTTTTGTGTAAGGGCGATTTTTTCAGCCACTTTTCTGTAAGCTTCAGGAGCTTTGTTTTTCATATCTTTAGCGATCTCACATGCGTATTCCAAATTCATTTTTGCCATGTAATTTGTATATGCATTATTATCAACAAGGGCTGTATATTCATCAGGACCCGTCACACAATTAATGCAGAATTTATTTCCTCTCAATGGTATATACGAACCTATGCTAAGCCATAGTCTCGCTGTCTCAAACACTATTTCGGCACCGTATTTATATAAAAAATCATAATCTAAAGTTGCTTCCACATATTTTTTGACGGACAGAACTATGTCGGAATCTATGTGGTATTGAGCTGTTCCCGCCGGGAAAAATGCGGAACATTCCGGACCGTCGATGGTTCTCCAAGGATACAGCGCCCCCTTATATCCGAGCTCTTTTGCCCTCTTTCTGGCCGCATCCAGCAAATTATACCTGAACATAACAAAATTTCTTGCTATATCCGGAACGGTATAAAGAAAAAACGGCATTATATAAACATCCGAATCCCAGAAATAATGGCCTTCGTAACCTTCACCCGTAAGTCCCTTTGCGCAAATGTTTGTTATATCGCTTCTTCCGACTGATTGAAGCAGTTGGAATTCATTGAATCTTATGCCCTGCTGCAGCGCTGTGTTGCCGTCAATTATTATATCGGCATCATCCCAAAATTTATTGAGATAATCCTTCTGTTCGCGAAAAATCACATCCGGGCCGTCATTCTTTCCATGTTTGACTTCATTCAAGGCATTGCTTATTAGTTCTTCCTCAGTGCACTCCCTTGATGTATAGTAAGATATATATTTAATCAAAGTATATTCCCTGCCTGAAGATACGTCTACATCAATTTTTACTCCCGCTAAGTCTGCATCGCTTACAGCATTCATATCATAATCGTCATCGGATATAATCTCATGATCGTAAGAACAAGCATATTTCAATTTGCTTCTTTTCGTACCCTGCAAAATCCATCCTTCCAACCCTTCGGTTTTAATTCCGAAAGTTTCAAGTACCCTGCCTGATATATTGTTCCCTACACGAACATCTTTGGTTTCTTTGTTGTTTACAATATCGCCGTTAACCTCAGATATGAATGTGATATCCCCCGTAAAATTAATCGGCTTTACGGTAAATATTATCACCCCGAGATGCTGCCTTGTAAGGGAAATGAGCCTTTTAATATTTATTTCCACAATTTTTTTGCCTGGTGACTCCCATTTGATTTTTCTCTCCAAATATCCATATTTCATATATAGAGTTCTTTCATAAGATAATATCTTTCCCTTTAATAAATCAAATCTTTCCCCACAAATAAAAAGCTTGATGATTTTGCCGTCCGCCACATTTATCATCGTCTGGCCGATGTCGGGCAGCCCATAGCCGCCTTCAGGATAGCTTATACCATGTATCTCATAGAACCCGTTGATATACGTAGCATTAAAAGTAGTATCCAGTCTGCCCGAATATCCCTCTTCGAATGTACCTCTCGTGCCGAAATATCCGTTGCCCAGAGAAAAAATAGTTTCATCCCTATAATTTGTTCCAATATCGAATTCATTTTCTGTTATTTTCCACTCTTCAAATGGATAAATCGCTTTGTTCATAAAAACCTCCGTATCCTTAAGTAAAATCAGCTTTCTTTATGGGCCGAAATTTTGTGCATGCATAAATAAACATTATTGATGGCTCCTGCCATGACTCCCTTTATTGTATCCGCACAACAATGTTTTAAAAATTTTTAAATTTACAACATGAGTTTCTTATTACTATATTATGTTTTAAAATAATGTTCTTCTTGTCCAGTATTTCATTGCCAATTATCTTTATCAGCATTTTTGCGGCTGTGGCACCGGTATCATACATGGGCTGTGCTACGGTGGTCAGAGAGGGCCTCGTAATTTCTGAAATGTCGATATTATCGAATCCTATCACCGATACATCTTCAGGGCACTTTAAGCCGAAATCGAATATTGCATTAATTGCACCCATGGCCATTATGTCGCTTATGGCGAAAACAGCATCAGGCAGTATTCCGGATTTCAGCATTTCAAGTGTTGCATCATATCCGCTTTTTGCCTTGAAATTTGCTTCTCTTATAAGCTCATCGCAAATTTCAAGCCCGTTTTTTTTCATTGCTTCTTTATATCCCATCAATCTGTCGACGCTGTCCACTGTCTCCCTCATCCCTTCCAACGGGCCATGGATTATGCCTATATTCTTATGCCCCATTGATATCAGGTATTCGGTAGCATCATATGCAGCCTTTTTATTATCTATTACCACATATGGCACATCATACTTCGTTCCTCTCCCTGCCAGCACAAATGGTATCCTGCTGTCGACGAATATTTTATACACTTCATCTGAAAGATAACTGCTGTGAAATATTATACCGTCGACCCACCGGCTTTTAAGCATATTTATATACTGTATTTCCTTATCTTTTGAGTTGTCGGTATTGCATAGAATAATGTTATATTTGTATAGATTGCATACATCTTCTATTCCCCTTACGACGCCACCGTAATAAGGGTTTGAAATATCGGGAACAATAAGACCTATCGTATTTGTCTTTTTCATAGCAAGGCTTCTTGCAAGTATGCTCGGTTCATATCCAAGATCCTTTGCAGCCTTAAGTACATTTGCCTTGGCTTTTTCGCTTACATAAGGGCTATTGTTGAAAACCCTTGAAACAGTAGCAATTGAAACGTTGGCAAGCTTTGCTACATCGTCTATATTCGCCATAATTATCACCTTCAGTAACCGCTTACAATTATATAATATAAAAGATAAAAACACAATCCGCAGATTGCAATGGATGTATACTTTTATATTCGAGGAATATTCTTTCAATCGCTAAGTTCAAAGGACTTAAGAGTCTGTAAACTTGTTCAGGGCAGAATCAAAACCCGTTTTGCAAAGATAGATATTCATATTGCCATAAGAGCAAAAAATGGTAAAATAAATATAGGGAGGTGCAACTTATGAATAATAAAACTATTGGAGTGTTTGTGGGAAGTCTGCGAAAGGCGTCTTTCAGCCGTGCGATTGCAAACTTTGTTTCATCGTTGGCCCCTGAGAATTTCAAAATGAACATAATAGATTTAGCTGATCTTCCGATGTACAATCAGGATCTCGATGACGAAGGCAGGCCACCGGAATCATGGACAAAATTTCGCACCAAAATAAAGCCGTTAGATGGCTGCCTTTTTGTGACTCCTGAATACAACAGATCGGTTCCGGCCGTGCTGAAAAACGCACTGGACGTCGGGTCAAGACCTTATGGACAAAATGCATGGAGCGGAAAAGCAGGAGGCATTATCAGCGTATCACCGGGAAGTCTCGGTGCATTCGGTGCAAATCATCATCTGCGCCAATCTATGGTTTTTCTGAACATTCTTTTGCTGCAGCAACCGGAAGCCTATATCAGAAATGTATCATCCATTTTAAACGAAAAAGGCGATGTCGTGAACGAATCGATGAAAAAATTCCTGCAGCAGTATATGGATTCTTTTGTTAAGTGGGTCAATACCATTTCCAGTATGCAATAAAGCAAAGTATTTTCCCAACATATTTTAAGTTTAAGATATAAAAAAGCCTGGTAGCGAGTCTGAACTTCTCCTCCTTATGGTTAACAGTTTTATTATTTTAACTGCCTGCCATAGGGGGAACATATCAGCCTTCGCGTCAGGCTTTATCTTGTACATCCGCAGACTTATAGGGCAATCAGCGGCTATTCCTGATACTTTTTTCAAAACTGACGCTTTCTAATTGTTCCTGAATAGTCTTTGAAATATTGGCAAAAATTTGGTGATAATAACAGCTGCATTCCGCTTCAGCCAATCCGCACGGCATATTGCCCGAAAGGCAGCGATTGATCGCTATCGGCCCATCTACCGCTTCGATGACTTCCCTCAGATTAATTTTCTCAGGCTTTTTGGCGAGCTCATACCCGCCGGATGCGCCGAGAAAGGACTTCACTATGCCATTTTTCACAAGCTTTCTCAGAATTTTAAGTGTAAAACGAAGCGTCACTCCGGTAGTATCCGATATTGTTCGGGCGTCAAGCCTTTTATCGCGCGCTACCAAGCAATCGATTATCCTAACTGCGTCATCAGCTTCCTGTGTTATGCGCATGTCTACCTCCAATCTGTCCATCTCGTTCATTGACTAAAGCCTTGATATTTTAGATCTATTTTCGGAACTGCATGGACTTTAACTCTTTTTTTGAAGCGCATCCTCAAGTGTGTGCCACCCGAGAACCGCACATTTAACCCTCGATGGCATGTGAGAAATATTCTTAAGAGCCACCGCCTCGTCGAGGGTTTCAAGCTGCTGCTCATCTGTTATTTCATGCCGGATCATACCCATAAATGTTTTAATATGAGCCTTCGCTTCTTCCACCGTACCACCTTTTATAAGATCGATCATGATCGAAGTGGAAGCCTGCGAAATGGCACAGCCAATTCCGGTAAAAGCAGCATCCTCAATTTTTCCATCCTTAATTCTCAGCTCAAGGGTAATTTCATCTCCGCAACTTGGATTTACACCCTTTAGAACTACGTTCGGCGAATCTATATGATGCTTGTTTTTGCCCGAAGCGTTGTGCTCCATGATAATCTGGGTGTAAACATCCTCAAGCCCCATAACCCAGCCACTTCCTCACTGATTTGAGATTCTCCACAAGAATGTCGACATCCTCGAGAGTGTTATAAAAATAAAAACTTGCCCTGCAGGTTGCGTTGAGACCCAGATACCTCATTAACGGTTGCGCGCAGTGATGACCCGATCTGATCGCAACACCGCCTGCATCGACTATGGAAGATACGTCATGCGGATGGGCATCTTTGATATTGAAGGATATGACACCGCAGCGTCCCGCTCCGGTCTGCTTGCCGTAAATAGTAATATAGGGCACTGTGGAAAGCCTTTCGAGCGCGTATTTGGTAAGCTCCGTCTCGGTTTTCATTATATTTTCATATCCTATTTTTTCGATATAATGTGCTGCAGCAGCAATCCCGACTGCGCCCCCTACGTTCTGGGTACCGGCTTCAAATTTCTGCGGCAGAGGCGCTGGCGAAAAGTCCTGCTCGTAAACATATTCGATCATATCTCCTCCGGTAAAAAACGGCGGCATCTTGTCGAGCAGCTCTGCTTTTCCATAGAGTACGCCGATGCCCATCGGCGCCATCATCTTATGTCCGGAGAATGCGGCAAAATCGACACCGAGTTTTTTAACATTTATTCTAAAATGCGGGATGCTTTGCGCGCAGTCAAGCGCAACTACGGCTCCCACACTATGAGCTTTTTTTATAATTTTCTCAACGGGGCTGACAGAGCCGAGCACGTTGGAAACGTGGGTAATTGAAACTAACTTAGTTTTTTCTGTAATCTTATTCTCGATCTCTTCATCAGAAATTTCCCCTTCACTGTTGATATAAAGGTATTTAAGGGTGGCACCCTTTGCTTTTGCCACCTGCTGCCACGGAATGAGGTTGCTGTGGTGCTCTAATATGGAAATTACGATTTCGTCACCCTTGCCTATAAAATTCATGCCATAGCTGTATGCCAGCAAATTGAAGGATTCGGTAGTATTTCTGGTGAAGATGATCTCCTCAGGTTTTTCAGCTCCGATAAATTTGCGAATAACCTCACGCGATTGCTCGTAAGCTTCAGTGGCCCGAACGCTCAAGTCATAATTGCCACGATGCGGGTTTGCATTTGCCTCTCGATAATAAGATGCGACAGCATCTATTACAGGATTCGGCTTTTGAGCGGTGGCCGCACTGTCAAGGTATACAAGCGGATGGCCGTTTACAGTTGTTTGCAATATCGGAAAGTCATCTTTATATCTTCTCAATTTTGTTCAGCCTTTCTATAAGATAATCTGAAATCTCCTGCCTAAAAGCCGGCACGGGAATTCTTGTCACTACAGGTGAAAAAGCAGCTTCGATGAGCATCTTCCTTGCCTCGGACTCATTCAATCCACGAGACATCAGGTAAAAAAGCCGGTCTTCATCGACATGACCGATGCTTGCGGCGTGGCGCCCATCGACATCTTCTTCTGCACAGAGAATAAGAGGAGCAGTACGATTGCGCACATGCTGACCAAGCAACATGGTAGTCTCCTCTTCGCGTCCCTTGGAGCCCGAAGAACCTCTTTTAAAATCAATAGTTCCACGGAAGATTTTTTCGCTCGAATCGAGCAATGCGCCATGTGCTTCTATTTTGCTCTCTGTATTCTTGCCTTTATGCTCGGCGACGATTCCTATATCTATCTTGCGTTCCCCATCGCCGAAATAAACGACACCCATATCGAAAGCGCTTTTCGGTCCCGAAAGACATGTTTTACAGTTTAAAAACGCACGCTTTCCGCCAAGCTCCGATGCGATAACCTCGATGCGCCCACCTTCGAAGGCAAATGCTCCGACCGTATCAAACTGCTGACAGGATTCACCAAGCATCTGCACAAGCACAAGCTTTATATGCGCGTCCTTTTTGGCGATCAGTTTTGTCATTCCAAAATGGAAACCCTTAATCTGTTCCTGCGATGCATAATGCAAAACTACTGTTGCATCGCTACCTTCTTCAGCAATGACTATGTTGTCGTCAAGGACGGAGGGAGCATTCAATCCGACATTGTAATCGAACACGATAGGCTCCTCAATCCGTTTGCCGGAGGCTATATGGATGAAGTAACCGCTATTGTGGCTTGCCCTCATGAATTTGACTATCTCAGGCGCTATCGTAGGGTCTGTCTCATCATCCATAAATACTATCCCATCTTTGAAAATATTATATACCTCAGCGCCATCAGGTACCTGACCTGTAAATGCTTGAAACTTATATGGCCTTATGGAAGGGACGGTAAAATCGATCTCCCCTCCGTTGACACCTATCCACCGCCAGGTTTTGGCGGGAAGGATATTAAATTCTTTTAAATTAACCTGCATACTTTTTCACTCCTTTCCGCCTGTGGAACCGGCTGAATGATTTTCCATTTCCAGATTTATCAGGTTATTCATTTCCACAGCGTATTCCATTGGAAGCTCCTTTGCAACCGGCTCTGCGAATCCACGCACAATCAGTGCCCTGGCATCAGACTCGCTGATTCCGCGGGACATAAGATAGTAAATGGCATCATCGCTGATCCTGCCGATTCGCGCCTCATGGCCCACATCCGCTTCGTCGTTTTGTATATCCATGGCCGGAATCGTGTCCGATCGGGATATGCTGTCAAGCATCAGCGATTCGCAGGATACAGATGATTTAGAATGGCGGGCTTTCTCAGTCACTGTCACCCCGCCGCGGAATATGCTGACACCTCCGTCCTTGGAGATGGATCTAGTATTGACGACCGAATAAGTATGGGGAGCATCATGAACGACATTCGCACCCGTATCAAGCGTCTGACCGCGGCCTGCGAATGTGATGCCTGTAAATTCGGCTTTGGCGCCCTCGCCGCTTAATATGCTCATCGGGTAAAGCATAGAAACCTTTGACCCAAACGAACCTGAAATCCATTCTATCTTTCCGTTTTTTTCCACCCGCGCACGCTTTGTGTTGAGATTCATCATGTTCTTTGACCAGTTTTCGATGGTCGAATACCTGAGGGTTGCACCTTCGCCTACATAAAGCTCCACGCATCCTGCATGGAGGTTTGTAACGTTGTATTTCGGAGCGGAGCATCCCTCGATGAAATGAACGCTTGCACCCTTTTCCACAATTATCAGCGTATGTTCAAACTGCCCCGCGCCAGGTGCATTGAGCCTGAAATAGGACTGGAGCGGAATGGAAACCTTCACGCCTGCAGGCACGTAAACAAAAGAGCCGCCTGACCATACGGCACCGTGCAAAGCCGCAAATTTGTGATCTTCCGGATGCACGAGCTTCATAAAATGCGACTTTACTATGTCAGGATATTCCTTAATTGCGCTTTCCATGTCGGTATATATGACGCCCTGTTTTACAACTTCATCCCGAACACTGTGGTAGACGACTTCTGAATCATACTGTGCCCCTACTCCGGCAAGGTAATCTCGCTCGGCTTTAGGGATGCCCAAACGCACAAATGTGTTTTTGATATCTTCCGGCACTTCCGACCAGTTCCCACGCATTTCGGTATCCGGCCGAACATAAGTCACTATGTTATCCATGTCAAGCTCGTGGAGCGAAGGACCCCAGACAGGCAATTCCAGCCGGTTATAAATTTCAAGAGATTTAAGGCGAAAATCAAGCATCCATTTTGGATCGTTCTTCTCAGCCGAAATCTGGCGTACGATATCCGGTGTCAAACCTTTTGAAACTTTGAAACTTGCGTTTTCTTTATCTTTTATATCATAAATTGTACGGTCAATATCTATTACTGAAACTTTTTTCTTCGACAAATGTCTCACCTGCTTTTCATATATGTCAGATTGATGCTGCCTGGGCAAATTCACCGAAACCGGAACGGTTTATCTCTTCAATGAGATCAGCGCCGCCTGTTTTGACAATTCGTCCATCTACTAAAACGTGGACAAAGTCCGGAGTAATATCCTCAAGGATATTCGTATTGTGTGTAATGATAAGCAATGAATTGTCCTCGTTTTTATATTTTCTCACGCCCTGTGAAACGATGCGTACGGCATCCACATCGAGGCCTGAGTCGGTTTCATCCAAGATTGCAAGCTTTGGATTCATCATCAGCATCTGCAGAATTTCATTCTTTTTTTTCTCTCCGCCAGAAAACCCGACGTTGAGATAGCGGGATGCGTATGATTTATCCATCTGAAGCTCTTCCATGCGCCGTTCAAGTTCTTTTTTAAATGCCAGAACCTTCAAAGGCTTGCCGGTAACAGTGCTGCACGCCGTACGCAGAAAGTTCTCAACGGTGATCCCCGGAATTTCTTCGGGATTCTGAAATGACAAAAATATACCCTTTCTTGCCCGCTCATCCGTGGTGCTTGCCGTGATATCCTCACCTTCAAAAATAATGGAACCTCCCGTCACTTTATACTGCGGATGTCCCATAATTGCGTTGACAAGTGTGGACTTGCCTGCGCCGTTCGGTCCCATAAGGATATGTACCTCTCCCTTACCGAGCACAAGGTCAAGGCCCTTGATAATCTCCCTTTTACTTGCCTGCACATGCAGGTTCTTGATTTCCAGTAATTTATTCAGCATTTTCACACTTCCTATTTGCAGATATATTTTATATCTAAATTAAATTGCAAAGAATTGGAGTCCAAATCTCGTCGCATATATTATACTATATTAGTATATATTAATCCATAGCATAATATTAAAAAATTTGGATTTTATAATAAAACTCAATTGCAAAAGTGTTGCAAAGCTGGTTAGCAACTGCTAATATATTAAGTAATACAGCATAAGTTTCAATGTAAAGGAAGGTGGGCATATGAAAATACAGGAATCTGGCGAGAATTATCTGGAGATGATTTTGATTCTGAAAAATAAAATCGGGCTTGTTCGCTCCGTCGATATTGCTCGGGCGATGTCATTTACGAGGCCCAGCATCAGCCGCGCCATGTCCATCATGAAAAAAGCAGGATATATCACCATGGACAGGGAAGGCTATATTGAGCTCACGGAATCCGGGCTCAAAATAGCTGAACGGATATATAACCGCCATCGCCTTCTGACTGACTGGCTGACCGCAATCGGCGTAAACAAAAAAACCGCAGCCGAGGATGCCTGCCGCATGGAGCATATCATCAGCCAGGAAACATTCGACAGGATTAAAGACCATATGAAACGATAGAAAATAGCCATCATCCTTTTTCGTGGTGTTCTGTCAGCACAAGGGAAGATATCTTTCGTACGCTATTATCTGAAAGATCGCATAGGCAGAGAATTGCATCATGCCTGGCTTCGTTAGCGGAAACTTTAAGATGCCTGTAAAAATATGCATAAAGCAGCACATATTTGTTGTAAAGCTGATTTGCAATCTGAGCACCTTGTTCGCTGAATTGTACCTTCCCATAATATTCCTTGCGGATAAGATTGTCATCAGATATGGCTTTCAGCATTTTGGAAACGCTTGAGCGCTTGATTTTCAACGAGAGTGCGATATCTTTTGAAGAAACCTTGTTACTATGCTTTCCCAATTCGTAAATTACGAACAGGTACCGTTTTTTTGCGGAAGACAACAATAAAATTCCCCCTTTTACAGCCATTTCCTGTTAAAATATATCAGATGGATTTAATGTTTCACTTTATCCAACCCTTTTATCTTGCCTTGGTTGCAATGTGTGCAACAGCTTGAGGAACCCGAATGGCGCGTACCTTTGTCACCGCAATTGCAGGTTCCTTTTTTTATAATATGGCGTATAGCCAGGACAAACATAGCGATTATAAAAAGGCTGATAAATATTGTCGGTAAATTCATAAAAAGACCTCCTTGAAAAATAATCAAGCCAAGATTAAAGCCTCCAAAGTCACCTCTTTACAGCAGGCATCTCTACCGGAAAGGCAGCACCGTATCAGTGCTTGACCGGTGCTGCCTTAACTGAGGCATAGGGACATCCGCGGCATTCTGCACAATAGCCGCTGCAGCCCGTAGACTTTCTTAAACGGCATGTTTCTTTTGTTTCGCATACTGCGCACATTCCGTTTTTCACAAGATATCGGATGTCAAAAACTAAAAGTGCAACTATGATAAGTCCAATTAAAATCGTCGGTAAATTCATAAGGACACCTCCCTGTCAACCGGGGACAGTTTGCTAACCATCCCCTACAAATCAGTTCCATATATTAAGCCCTTGCTCCCGCATGATTGAAGGCAGTTTTCTCACGGTAAGCCGGACGTACAATCAGGAACACCATCAGAGCGACGACAATGATGGCAATGATCTGACCGATTCCGAAGTTAGCGCCATAGAACAAAAATCCTCCAAGCTGGTAGGCAATGAATGCCATGCTGTAACCGAGTACAACCTGATAACCGATGCCGATCGTCGTCCATTTTCTGCTGCCCATTTCTCTGGCAAGGGTGGACATAGCCACGATGCAAGGCGGGTCAAACAAGTTGAGGATCATGTAGGTAAATGCGGCAATCGGCGTAAACATGGAAGCGATACCGCTTATAACCGCTTGTGTGTTTTCAGGATCAGCAATACCCTGTAAAACCGCAAGTGTCCCGATGGCGCTTTCCTTCGCCATAAGAGCGCTAATCGTGGCAACAGCACCTTTCCAGTCGCCAAACCCAAGAGGTGCAAATAGCCATCCGATCGCGCGTCCAAAACCTGCCAGCATGCTATGCTCGATATCGACCATACGCATACTCAGGCTGAAAGTGGAAAAAAACCAGATCACTACGACAACGGTGAATATGATCGTGCCAGCCTTGATGATGAACGCCCGCGAGCGTTCCCACATGTGAATCAGCACGCCCTTGAGTGATGGAACATGATACGGTGGCAATTCCATTACGAAAGGAGCCGGGTCTCCTCCGAAGTATTTCGTCTTCTTCAGTGCTATTCCTGAAAACACAATGACTGCGATGCCGAGGAAATACATAGCCGGTGCCATCAAGAAAGAATGAGGGAAAAATGTTGCTGTTATCATGCCGATGATGACAGTCTTAGCGCTGCATGGCATGAATGTTGTCAGCATAAGCGTCATCCTACGGTCTTTTTCATTTTCGATGGTCCTCGTCGCCATGAGCGCGGGAACACCGCAGCCGGTACTGATAAGAAGCGGTATGAATGATTTACCGGAAAGGCCGAATCTGCGAAATATCCTATCCATGATAAAAGCGACTCTTGCCATATATCCCGAATCCTCAAGAATGGCAAGGAAGAAGAAAAGTATAAGCATCTGCGGTACAAAACCGAGCACCGTACCGACACCACCTATAATGCCGTTCACAATAAGGCTGATGAGCCATGGAGCAGCGCCGATAGCTTTCAGTCCTGCCGTAGCGCCGTTGGTGATCCAATCACCGAACAGGGTATCGTTGACCCAATCTGTCGCAATGCCTCCAAGCGTGGTTACAGAAACGTAATACATCAATGTCATGACGACAACGAAAATCGGAAGGGCGAGGAAGCGGTTGGTCACGATCTGATCGATCTTATCAGAAGTCGACATATGTCCAGGATTTTTTCGCAAGCACTTAGCAATAAGTTTGGTAATATATTCATATCGTTCATTTGTGATGATTGTTTCGCTGTCATCATCAAACTCTTTCTCCACAGGAGCTACGATTGTTTCCAGCTTTTCTTTCTGCTCTGCTGTCAGCTTAAGTGCCTCCAGTACTTTTTCATCCCGTTCGAACAGCTTGATGGAATACCAACGGTTGCGCTCCGGTTCAAAGAGATCTTTAAAATTTTCATCAATCTCCGACAGGGCCTCTTCAACACGCTTATTGAAGGAGCGCTGTGGAACTGTAACAGTTCTGGCCTCAGCTGCCTTGATAGCCATTTCGGCCGCTTCCATCGTTCCCGTACCTTTTAATGCCGATGTCTCGACGATTTCACAGCCTAAAGCCGCTCCAAGTTTTTTGGTGTCGATCCTGTCGCCTGACTTTTTGACGATATCAATCATATTAAGCGAAATCACAACCGGAATCCCAAGCTCCACCAACTGTGTTGTCAGGTACAGATTCCTCTCTAAATTGGTGCCGTCCACCAAATCGATAATGGCGTCGGGATGATCATTCATCAGATAGTTGCGGCTGACCACCTCCTCAAGAGAATATGGAGAAAGAGAATAAATCCCTGGAAGATCAGTGATAATAACGTCTTTATAGCCTCTAAGCCTTCCTTCCTTTTTTTCCACAGTAACCCCCGGCCAGTTGCCGACATACTGGGTGCTGCCCGTTAAGTCATTGAACATTGTGGTCTTACCGCAATTTGGATTGCCGGCAAGAGCAATCTTTATACTCATTTAAATTCCTCCCTTTCATAAGTTAGCCATGGCTAACTCGGCACTATAAAAATAAAAATCATACCTTTTAAACTACCTCGATATTTTCAGCTTCGTTTTTGCGGATGGAAAGTTCATAGCCGCGCACAGTGATTTCAACAGGATCACCGAGGGGAGCAACTTTACGGACAAAAATTTCGGTACCTCTTGTGATTCCCATATCCATGATACGGCGCTTGAGCGCACCAGAACAATTGAGCTTTGCGACGGATACTGTTTCACCGCATTTGACCTCTTTCAATGTTTTCACACGAAACCCTCCCTTTAATTTAATTGCAATGTTAGAACACGGCTTGCCATAGCCTTGCTTATAGCCATCCTTGTACCTTTGATGGCTACGATCACGTTTCCGTTCAATTCGGATACGACTGAAACCTCGGCACCTTCAACAAAACCAAGATTACATAGAAAACGCCGTGTTTTATCCTTGCCGCCGATTGATTTGATACTTACCTTTTCACCGCTGCCTACCATGCTAAGAGGGATAACATGCTGAGAGATTGCAGCATGCTGGTAGCGTGACTTAAAATCTTCTCTGTTTAAGATCGCTGCATTTTCGATTGCCATATATGAACCTCCTTTATTGTTAGCTATGGCTAACATATAACCTTTTAATTAGGAGTTAGCATATGCTAATCTCCTTACTCTTTGAGTATATACCCACTAACTTTAACTGTCAATGGCCGGAAAGAAAAAATTTCACCCAAGTGTAAGTCATTTAATTGCCGCAACATCAAAACTCAAATGAAAATTAAGCTGCTTATTGATAAATGGAACACCGATATCGATGTTCCATTTATATTTTTCTGCTTATAATACACATGCAATAATTTTTTTTAATCATATGTCTTGGTATACCAATCCATCAGCATATCGGCATCTTCGTTGCTGCAATACGTCGATACCAATACGCCCTTAGGTGATATGTGTTTGAATAAGTCCTGTATTTTCTTGGGATCAGCGCCATTAAGCACTATGTTTTTGCCCTTTTTCTGTATTCTCCTGTAAATATCATACCATGCCTCTGATGTCACATCTAAATTTCCCGCGCCAGGCACCCATTGTATGCCGTCAAGTTCATCTATATCCAATAGTATGTCAAGATGCGGTATTTCTCCCGGTCCGTCAAGATGATATATTGAATAATCGAGCCTCTTCGTTTGTTCTCTGATGAAAGGCTCTATAAATTGCCTGTACATTTTTGGAGAAATCATTGCAGAAAAATCTGCCTGAAGAGGATACCATTTCTTGGGGCACCATATTCCCATCCATGCATCATAACCATCACAATACTTTTCTATCTTTTCATTTACACGATCATACACATAAAACCACAGTTTGAGTATTTTTTCTTCTGCTGCTAAAACTTTCTCAGGCTGGTCTATCAATTCAAGCAATAACGTTTGGGTTGTCCTAAGGGATGCTAATATATCTATTATCCCCCCTATATCCGTTGTTCCGACTGAGTATTTCCCAGAAGCTTTTTTTGCAGTCAGTTCAGCAATTTTCAAGGTATACTTCCACCAATCATTGTCCTCATCGATAAAGTTCAAAGACTTTTCAATATCTTCCCATTCCATGGGATGTTCAAACCATGCCGAATGGCCATTGAAGCCAAGGTATCCTGTTATGTATGCGGCCATAACACCGGGTCCGAGGTTAAGCCATATCTCGGGATATGACGAGCACAAATACTTTGAATTGTTTATTGAGCATTCGAATTCCTTGATGACCCTTTCAGGGTCATCTTTAATGATCAAAAAATTGAAACCATTCCATCCTTTAGCCCTGTTTTCTGCATCCTTATTCTCGGTCATTAACTGGAGCAATGGCTTGTCAAGCTCCTTGTTCCACCATTTTGTATATTGTTCTTTTATTTCCCTCCGGTTATTATGCATCAAGGCTCCATCCCCCTATCGCAGCTTATTTATTGCTTTATAAAGAATATGAAATCTTCGATATAACTTATTCTACAAAACAAGCGAAAAATATCTCCCACTTATTAACATCTTAATACAAAAATAGATACTGTCAAGTTACTGTAGTGAAAAAGAATATAGATATAACCCATTCACATAAATTAAAGCCAAACTATTGAATTTACTAATTATTTCTCTTCTGTATAGGTAGGCACTATTATATAATAAAATCGCCTCATAATAAATTTAAAATTATTAAGAGACGATTTTTATTATTATCTGATTATTTACCAACTGTATATTTTGCAGAGTTTGTTTTATATACTTTATAAGCATCATTATATGCTTTCAGCACTTCATCAATCCCCATTTTTTTAACTTGACTGACATAATTACTAAAGTTTGACAATGGCTGTTGGCCTGTTATGAACTTATTAATTTCTTGTTGTTTGTATGTCTCAATATCAGCCAACTTACGGTTTATTGATGCATCATCAATTGTAACCTGAGGAAGAGGTGCTTCAATTATACCAGGTTCTCTGTATATCTCCCATGCCTTAACTGTCCATGGAGCTGTTTGTTTCATAGTTCCCATCTCTGCATCCCATGTATCCCACCATGGTAAAACTGTTGTTTTTAATCCGCTAGATACCTTTGCAAGTTCTGGATCTTTACTGTCAGGATTTTTTAGAATATAATCAGTATATTGAGGTTTTCCATCTACCATAGTATAATGTTTTCCTTCAATACCATAGTTAACCAGTAGCTCACCATCTTTAGAAAACATATAATCTATCAATTTTATTATCTCTACCTTATATTTAGTGGTTGAGCTTATCGATGATCTTAAACCAGCAAGACTCCCTGAAAGACTTGTATCTTTATATCTATCTCCATTTGGTCCCTTAAATGGAATTATAGCATCATATCTTGCATCACCAATTTTTTCAATAGCCTTATTCGCTGAACCAAGTCCACTACCAGGCCATACAAATATAAGACCGGTCTGATTGTTTGTTATTTTTTGTAACCATTGATCTCTTGTCACATTAGCATATTCTTTATCTATTAAACCTTCAGAAAATAATTTATTTATATATTCAAGCCCTTTTTTATAACTATCATTAATAGGTCCATATTTAATGGTATCTTCATTCTTATCAAGATATAAACCCATGTGTCCTCCAAAACTGTTAACAAGTGGAAGTATTCCATCCCAGTGAGCTGTATCAGCCACATAGGGAATCTCATCAGCTTTTCCATTACCATTTGGATCGGCTTCTTTAAATTTTTTTAATACATTGTATAAATCATCTGTCGTGTCAGGTATTTTTAATTCCAATTTATTTAACCAGTCAGTCCTTATTCCGAAAACAGGACCTATAGCATCAGATGGATTCAAAAACGGTATAGAATAAATATGACCATCATTTGCAGTTATATCTCCCCATATATTCTGCTGATATGGTACCTTATCAATTGGAGGATTGTTAAGAACAGATGTAATATTAGGTCCATACTTTTTTATTAAATCTTCAAGTGGAATAAGTGCACCTTCCTTTCCATACTTTACTATATCATTCTTAACACCCCATGATATAATATCTGGTAAGTTTCCTGATGCCATTACCAAATTAAATTTTTGAGCTGTTTCCTCGAGAGGAAGTAATTCAAACTTAAATGCAATATTCGTTCTCTTCGTTAGTTCTTTATAGAAGTCCATATCTGGGGTAACATCAGTAGTTGCCCATGTTGGCGCAACAATTTTCAAAGTAATTTTATTCTTTACAATTGGAAGACCATTTCCTCCACTCATAGAATTAACCCCACTTGAAGTTTGTTCTACCTTTTTATTGCATGATACAAATAAAAAAGTCATCATGACAATGAGTAACACAGAAATATTTCTTTTTAGCAAATTCTTCATAAATAAACCTCCTTATATAATTTTAATATTAAGTTATTTATATTAATAAATTTATATTTACCCTTTTATAGCTCCTATCATAACACCGCTGGCAAAGTATTTCTGAAGAAAAGGATATACTAATAATATAGGTAATGTTGAAACGATAATTGTAGCATATCGGACAGTCTGCCCTATACTTTCTCTATCCTCAAATGTTCCTATAGCTTTCATTTGTTCCATATTATCAAATTGGATAAGCACTTTACGCAAAATCATCTGAAGCGGATACAATTGACTTGAATTAAGATACAATAAAGCATCGAAAAAGCTATTCCAATGACCTACTGCATAAAACAGCGTCATTACCGCCATCACTGGTTTTGAAAGAGGCACAACAATTCTAACTAATATATATAGATCATTTGCGCCGTCAATAATAGCTGCCTCATGTAAGCTTTCAGGAATATTTTCAAAGAAACTTCTCATAATTATTAAATTCCATGTACTTATAGCGCCAGGTATAACCATTACCCACCTTGAATCTAGCATTCCAAGATTTTTAATTAGTATATAGGTTGGAATCATCCCACCTCCAAAGAACATTGTAAAGGCTATGATAGGCATTATTATTCTTCTGCCATTAAAAGTTCTTCTTGATAAAGGATACGCTGCCAATGTCGTCATAATTAAGTTTATAACCGTACCGATTAAAGTGTACCAAATTGTATTAAAATAACCTGACCATATTTGTTTATCTTTTAAAACCACATTATATGCATTTAAATTTATGCCTATTGGGAATAGCCATACTGAACCACTGTTAACACTTTCAGGGCTGCTCAAAGAAGCAACAATAACATACAAAAATGGATATAATGTGATACAAAGTACTAAAGTCGCTAATATAATGTTAATAATATTGTATATTCTATCTTCTAACGATAATTTAATTTTCATATTCATACCCCTTTACTTTTATTACCAAAGACTAATTTCACTAACTTTTTTACTTATCTTGTTTACTGAAGCAACTAAGATAAAATTAATTGCTGATTGGAATAGACCTACTGCACTTCCGTAACTAAATTCACTATTTCCTATACCTATTCTATAAACATATGTATTAATAACATCGGCAACTTCATAAGTAAGAGGATTATACATCAGCAATACCTTTTCAGCCCCTACACTAAGCATATTTCCCATTCTTAAAATAAGCATGATAATTATAGTTGGTAAAATAGAAGGTAAGGTAATAAATATTGTCTGCTGTATTTTGTTTGCTCCATCTACTTTTGCTGCTTCATACAACCCAGAGTCAACTCCACTTAAAGCTGCTAGATATATTATCGAGCTCCAACCAACCTCTTGCCAGATACCAGATGCAATATATATTGTTCTAAACCATCTAGGCATTATCATAAAATTAATTGGTTTCTGACCAAAAAAAGAAAGAACGTGATTTATAAGTCCGGTTGTAGGAGAAAGAAAGTTAACTACCATTCCTACTACTACAACAGTCGATACAAAGTGAGGAAGATAGCTTATTGTCTGTACAGATTTCTTATAGAATTTAGCTGTTATTCCATTAACGATTAGTGCAAGTATTATTGGCGCAGGAAATCCAAAAATGATGCTATATACATTTAATAGAAATGTATTCCTCATTAATCTCCAAAAAAAAGTAGAATTAAAAAATTCGATGAAATATTTAAACCCAACCCATGGTCCTTTAAGAATACCCCTATATGGAGAAAAGTTTTCAAAGGAAATAATAAGCCCATACATAGGAATATATTTAAAAACAATATAGTATATAAGCGGAAATAGAATCATCATCCACAAATACTTATCTCTATTAAATATTTTTGATAACTTGTCTCGCTTTGAAAAATGAGATTTAAATGTATGTTCCATGCTAATTCTCCCCTTATCATAAGTCATCTAATTGCTAATTTATATTATAATAATTTTCAAAATGTTTAGAATGGTTGAATGTTCAAAAAAATAGCACTTTTGTTTAAATAACTTTATAAGTACCTTATTTCTTAGCTTACTATATCTATGTAAAATAATAGGGTTGTTACACAATGGTATTTTTTATAATAGTGAATCCCTAAGTTTTGTAAAAGTTTTTATCCAAGCACTGTTGGGAATTTTAGCTGTAACTCTATCCTATTTTATTTCATAACAAACAAAGATCTTTTCTATCAAATGGTTTAATATTAGCGTATATTGGCAGGTGAAGTCCGAGAATCTGTTTTACATATGGAAGAAGACCAAAGCCGAGGCCAACCGCTATATCTTCATGTGCCCTATGTGTTAGCATAGTTGTCAGTGATAAATAAAAGCATTTGTGGTAGTATTGAGGTACCACAGGAAAGGATCTGACACTATGCAATACAGTCAAGAGTTAAAGAATTCGATCACGCGGAGAATGTTACCTCCGAATAATGAGTCTATCAGCAAAATATCTAAAGAGGAAGGCATCTCAGAGCAGACGCTGCGCAACTGGAGAGATAATGCCAGAGCAAACGGTATTGCTGCACCTGCAAATGATGCAATATCCGACAAATGGAGCACTCAGGATAAGTTCCTCATCGTTGTGGAAACAGCAGGAATGAGTGAAACAGAACTTGCTGAGTATGCCCGTCAAAAGGGGCTTTATGTTGAGCAGATACATGCATGGAAAGATGCCTGTATGAATGCCAACGGTGGTGTTGCCCAAGAGGC
>JASEJN010000055.1 GCA_030016385.1 Clostridiales bacterium
TTATGAATATAAATGTTTTTAAAGATTATGATGAGTTGTCGGAAAAGACCGCAGAGTTTATAGCCGATTTTGTAAAGAAAAAAACAGATGCGCATCTTTGCTTAGCCGCAGGCGATACCCCGACCGGGACGTTTAAAAATATGGTTAGGCTTTCAAAAGAAGGCAAGGTGTCTTTTAGCGGCTGCACATTCGTAGGCCTCGATGAATGGGTTGGAATGGATGAAAACGATGAGGGCGGCTGCAAAAATTATGTTTATAATAATTTATTTATTCCTTTGGCTGTAAAAAAATCAAAAATAGTTTTCTTTGATGCCTGCGCGGATAGCCTTGAAGCAGAATGCAGGAGAGTCGATGATTATATTAAAAACAACGGCCCGATCGATTTAATGCTTGTAGGTATAGGGATGAACGGCCATATAGGACTTAACGAACCGGGCGTATCTTTTGACTCATATTCTCATGTGGTCAAACTTGATCCTGTAACCAGGAATGTAGGGCAGAAGTATTTCAAAGAAAAGACCAATCTCGAGATGGGGATCACTCTTGGAATAAAGCACCTGATGGAATCAAAATGTGCGATTCTCATTGCAAACGGCACAAAGAAAGCCGAAATAATAAGAAAAGTAGTTAAGGGTGAAGTTACCAATAAAATTCCCGCAAGCATTTTGCAGCAGCATAAAAACTGCTATTTATTTCTGGATAAAGATGCTGCTTCAATGCTTGATATATAGCTATCTTATTTAAAATTGTATGGAAGGAATGCTTACATGAAGAGGGATATACAAAATGCTATAGACAGCATCAGCAGCAGGGGATTTTTATTGAATAGCAAAGAAGCCACTATAGGGTTTGATGGTTTTATAGATTGTATCGTACACGTTATTAGAAGTAAAAAGGATAAGGATAACTTTACCCTGTTCCATCAAATAGACGAATTCGGTACATATCTGACATCAAAAAAAGGCAAAAGCTGTACCATTGAGCTTAAAAAACAATTAAGTAAAATCGGAGGCAATATGCCAATATTTGCCAATGCCCTGGGGACATTGGGAGTCAGGGTAAACTGTATTGGAGCTATGGGGTATCCTGAAATACTGGATGAATTTAAAAAAATGACCCGGAATAACTGTACATTATACAGTGTAGCAGATCCGGGATATACAATGGCTTTGGAATTTAACGACGGTAAGATAATGCTTGCGCAAATGAAATCGGTTGAGGATATAACATGGAGCAGCGTAAAAGCAGCTGTTGGATTGGATAAGCTGAAGTTTTTCTCACAAAACAGCAACATCTTGGGTATGGTAAACTGGAGTGAAGTCGAAAACTCCAGCGGCATCTGGAAAGGCATATTAAATGAAGTTATGGTCGATCACATACCTGATAAAAACCAGATAATGTATTTTGACCTGGCGGATTGCTCAAAGCGGCATAAAGAGGATATAAGGAATGCAGTGGACATTATAGGCAGGTTCTCAAAACATTGCAAGGTTATCCTAAGCATGAATGAAAATGAATCAAAAATTGTATTTGAGGCATTATACCCTGATGAAAGATATACGGAATTGTCTTATGCAGGAGATAAAATATTTGAGAGAGTCGGAGCAGACATATTGATTATCCATCCAAGGGATTGCTCCGCAGCATGGACAAAAAAAGGGAGTTGCAAAGTCGATAACTTCTATATACAGGAGCCTAAGATTTCAACAGGAGGAGGTGACAACTTTAACGCTGGTTTATGCATAGCCCAGTTGATGGGACTCGATGTGACATCCTCTTTGGAACTGGGTAATGCGGCATCAGGGTTTTATGTTAAAAACGGCTACAGCCCGAATAAAAAGCAGATAGTTGATTTTTTGAAGGAATGGCAATCAAGTATTGCATAAATATTATATAAAAGGGAGAGATAATTGATGAACACTACAAAAATAGTATTTATTGGCGCAGGCAGCATGAGCTTTGGCTTGAGTACATTTCAGGATATATTCTCATGCGGCGAGCTTAAAGGCAGCACTCTGGCCCTGGTGGATATCGACGGGGACAACCTGAAAAGGATGTATGATCTTGCGTTAAAGATGAATGAAGCTTCAAAATCAGGATTGAAGATCGAAGCCACTATGGATAGAAGAAAGGCATTGCCGGGTGCGGAGTTTGTGATAAGTTCGATTGCAATCGAGAGGTGCAAGCTCTGGAAGTACGACTTTGAGATACCTAAAAAATATGGGATACGCCATACTCTCGGAGAAAATGGCGGACCTGGCGGATTATTCTTTACAATGCGCACCATTCCTATGGTTTTGGACATAGTAAGGGATATGGAAAAGCTGTGTCCTAATGCGTACTTTATAAACTTCTCAAATCCTGAAAGCCGTATTGTGCTGACACTTGGACGATATTCGAGCATAAAGTCCATGGGACTCTGCCATGGAGTGTTTATGGGACAGAACGATGTAGCACGTATTATGGGATTGAATAAAGATGATATAGACGTATGGGCGGCAGGACTTAACCACTTCCAGTGGCTCCTCGAAATAAGAGACAAGGTAACGGGTAAGGATTTGTATCCTCTGCTTAGAGAAAAGAGTAAAGATTTTGACCCGACGTTCATGCCTCTTTCAAGGAAGATGTTCAGGGCTTTCGGAAAATATCCGTCCTGCAGCGACGACCATATAGGCGAATATTTAGCTTATGGCTGGGAAGCCGGAGAGAAAGGCTACGATTTTGACTGGGATGCAAAGAACAGGGTTGATATGGCAAAAGAAATAGCGTTAAGAACATCAGGTAAAAAACCGCTTGGTGACTGGCTTTCACGTTCCCAGGAAAGGTCTATACATGTAGTTACGGGAATACTTAACAATAAAAAGATGACCATAGAGTCGGGAATTGTATATAACAATGGAGCAATCACCAACCTTCCTGCAGACGCAGCCGTTGAAGTTCCGGTAATGCTGGATGCAGGTGGGATCCATCCGATCAGGGTAGGCAGCCTTCCGCCAGCGATAGCAAGGCTTTGCACTGTCCAGGTCGGAGTGCAGCAGATGGCTGTAGATGCGGCCGTCAATGGTTCCAAGGAGATGGCGCTTCAGACATTGCTGATTGACCCCGTTGTGAACAACACGGATGCCGCTGAAAAAATACTTAATGACCTCTGGGAAATCAACAAGCCATATATTAGAAAATGCATATAGCTTAAGCACAGTAAGATATAAATATCCACGTCGTAAACGCTTTAAGCTTGCAGAGTCAGGCATATTTGCATCAATCCCAATATGGCAGAAATTCTGCCATATTGGGGGATGCTATATTACTTGGTTCTCCGAACCAACCTGGATAGAGCTTACGAATTTATAGAGAAAATTACATATGGCTATAAAGTTACCGAACATGTAATAGATAAAACAAAACAAGATGAAATAAACTATATTGTAAAGTGCACGGGTGAATAACTAACATATAAAAAGCGTGTTCATATCTTATAATTTCTATATTGTTGATAAAATACTTACCACTTCGGCAAAATTGATTTGCCTTTCAAGAGCCCTCCTCATATATTTTAAGACAACTTTCTATTATTTTTTCAGGATACCTCAAAGGTCTTTCTGTATATTCATGATTGAAAAGAACTTACAAAACTTGAATCTGGCGAATGAGTGTTCAAAATAACATAAGTTCATATTGCGAATCGAAGTGAAAAGAAATGATATGTTTAAATTATATTAAGGAAAGTATATAATTTAAATGTAAAGCTTGCAAATATGACACAATTTATGAATCAGAGGTGTATTTTGGATGATAAAAATTATAGTAGACAGCACATGCGACTTACCGCAGGACATTATGGATTTGTATGATATAAAAATGCTGCCTCTTAGAATATCCATAAACGGGAAGGAATATATAGACAAGGTTACAATGCAGGTGGATAAGGTATATGATGCGATGCGAAACGGGTTTATACCAAAGACATCTCAGCCAAGTCCTGCAGACATGTATAACCTGTTTGGGGAATACTGTATAAAGGGATACAATTTTTTTTATCTTGCTTTTTCATCGAAGCTTTCGGGGACCTTCCAGACGGCTTCATTAATAATAGAGGAGCTTAAAGAAAAATACTCGCAGATAAAGATGGAAGTTATTGATTCCAAGGGTGGCTCGACAGGTACGGGGCTTATAGCATTACAGGCTGCAAAGCTTATAAAAGATGGTCAAAAGTTTGAGCAGATACTGAAAAGCATATTCGATTTAAGGGACCATGTCGAACATATATTCACAATAACTGATTTAAGTTGGCTTATAAAAGGTGGAAGAATAAGCAAGGCTGCCGGAATGATCGGCAATATACTCGATGTAAAGCCTATATTGGACGTAAATGACGGCATAATGGAAGTCATTAAAAAGGTAAGGGGAAAGAAAAAGGCATTGAGCGCCATTGTAGATATTGTGGAAGAAAGAATCAAAAATTTTCCTGATCAGGTTATAGGTATCAGCCATGCGGATGATTTAAAAACTGCTCAAGCTTTAATAGATGCAATAAAAGATAAGTTAGGAGACAAGAAGGTAATAATAAATAAAATTGGAAGTGTGCTTGGAAGTCATCTTGGCATCGGAGGAGTAGGCGTATTCTTCTTCAATAAAAAACCGGATTTTTATGTAGAATAAAAAATCCCCGGTAATTTACCTTGGGATATAAATACTGTAAATGACCAGGAGGTGGTTTGAATTGGGCATTTTCAAAGCATATGACATTAGGGGTATATTTGGAAAAGATTTTGATAAAGATGAGGTATATAAAATAGGCTATTTTATTCCAAAGCTTTTAAACGCTGATAAGGTGCTTGTAGGCCGTGATTGCAGGCTATCTTCAGACGAGATATTGAAGTATTTATGTGAGGGCATAACGGACAGCGGGGCTGATGTATATGATGTCGGCCTGTCTACAACTCCGATGGTATATTATGCTACGGCAAGCCATGGTTTTTATGCATCGGTACAGATAACGGCATCGCACAATCCAAAGGAGTATAACGGATTTAAAATTTCAAAAAAGGGAGCACTGCCTGTAGGATATGATACCGGCTTAAAGGAATTAGAAGAGATGGTTCGGAATCATGATATAACTTCCGAAAACAAAAAAGGTAAAATCAATAAATTTGATGTAAAAGATGAATATATTAATTTTTTAAGGCATTATGTGCCCGATATTTCAAAATTGAACATATGCGTCGATTGTTCAAACGGCATGACTTCATTGATAGTTAAAGATATTCTGGGTAAATCGCCGGTGTACATATATGATACGATGGATGGCTCTTTTCCAAACCATGAGCCGAATCCTCTCATCGAAAAAAACGTGAAAGATTTGAAAGATGAAGTTATAAAAAATAATTCGGATATAGGAATCGTATACGATGGCGATGGCGACAGGGTTGTATTTATTGATAATCTTGGAAGATTTGTGCCGCCCGATCTTATAATCGGAGTTATAGGGAAATATTATCTAAAAAAAGAAAAGGGTTATGTTCTCCATGATATACGAACATCAAAGTCGGTTTCGGAATACATATCGTCCCTTGGAGGTACTCCATACATGTGGAAGGTGGGTCATGCCTTTGCAAAAGTTAAGCTCAGGGAAATAAACGGGATATTCGGAGGAGAGCTTGCAGGCCACTATTATTTCAGGGATTTTTATAATTGCGATTCCGGCATTTTGGCAAGCCTTATAGTGCTAAATGTACTGCTGGATTTGAAAAAAGAAGGAATAAAATTTTCCGATATTATCAATAGCATAAGAAAATATCCTAATTCAGGAGAAATCAATTTTAAAATAAAACAGAAAATAAAAGCGATGGAACAGCTTAGAGATGATACTGTATCGATTGAGGAGCCTACGGCCTTTTACGATTTTGACGGTTATAGAATCGAATTTAAAAACTGGTGGTTTAATGTAAGGCCATCCAATACGGAGCCCTATCTCAGACTTATAGTTGAAGCAGACAGCAATGATTTGCTTGAACATAAGCTGTCCTTTTTAAAGAGTATTCTTTCAAAATATGAATAAACTTTTCTTTATTACTGGTGTTATATGCTCTAAGAGGCTTATTTATCATGATTTTTGTCATGGTTAGTGAGGCTGCTTAGAGCATTTTTACATACAGAGAGGGCGCGCACATGAGTACCGGTAAAATCACCCCATTATATGAACGGTTGTCCCGCGACGACGAGTTACAGGGCGAAAGCAACAGCATATCCCACCAGAAGCAAATGCTGGAGGAATATGCCCGGAGAAACGGCTTTCCGCGCCCGACCCATTTCACCGACGACGGCATAAGCGGAACCCGGTTCGACCGACCGGGATTCACGGCCATGATGGAGGAAGTCGAGGCCGGGCAGGTGGAAGCTGTCATTGTGAAAGATATGAGTCGCTTGGGGCGCGATTATCTCAAAGTCGGCCAGATCATGGAGATTCTGCGGCAGAAGAATGTCCGGCTGATTGCCGTCAACGACGGCGTGGACAGCGCCCAAGACGACGATGATTTTACTCCCTTCCGGAACATCATGAACGAATTTTTCGTGAGAGATACCAGCCGGAAAATTAAATCCGTTTTCAAGGCCAAGGGTATGACCGGCAAGCACCTGACCGGCACGGTCATTTACGGGTACTTATGGGCGGACGAAAAACGAGAGCAATGGATTGTGGATGGAGAAGCCGCCGCTGTCGTGCGCCACATCTTCGCCATGACGATGGACGGGCACGGCCCCTATCAGATCGCCCAGCGGTTGACCGCCGACAAGGTGGAAATTCCCGCCGTTCATTTGGCGCGGCACGGCGAGGGCGTAAACAAAAACAAGACATTCAAGGATATTTACGGCTGGGGGTCCTCCACCATCGTCAATATCCTCAAAAAACGTGAGTACCTCGGTCATACGGTCAACTTCAAAACCCGTAAGTATTTCAAAGACAAGAAAAGCCACTACGTCGATGAAAGCCAGTGGACAATTTTCAAGAACACCCATGAGGCTATCATCGACCAGGCAACCTTTGACAATGTTCAACGCATTCGTTCCAATGTTCGGCGTTACCCGGACGGTTGGGGCGAGACGCATCCCCTGACCGGCCTGATGTACTGCGCCGACTGCGGCGGCAAGATGTATGTCCACCGCACCAACAACGGCAAGCGCATTCCGCAGTATACCTGCTCCCGGTACAGTAAAATCCCTGTCGGGACGTTTTGCCACTCTGCGCACCGTATCAACGCCGACGTTGTAATGACCTTAATTTCCGATACGCTCCGCGCCATCGCGGCGTATTCCAAGAACGACCGGGCCGAATTTATCCAGACGGTAAAAGATGCTCAGGTTGCCCAGCAGTCTGGCAGCATTGCGAAGAAAAAGAAGCGGCTGGCAGAGGCCAAAAAGCGCTCGGAAGAACTGGAAAAGCTGTTATGCCAAATCTATGAGGATAAAGTCCTCGGCAAGCTGCCGGAGGCGCGCTTCGCCACCCTTGACGCACGGTACGCCGACGAGCAGGACGAGCTTTCCGGCGAAATCGAAAAACTGGAGCAGACTGTTTCCGGCTATGAGCGCAAGCAGCAGTCCGCAGAGAAATTCATTGCCCTGATCGACAAGTATGAAAACTTCAATACCCTGACCACCACCATGCTCAATGAGCTTGACCATGCTTAATGAGCTTGTGGAAAAAATTGTTGTTCATGAGAGAGACCGAAAGGGCTGTCAGGATACCACGCAGGAGGTGGACATCTATTTCAATTTCGTGGGTAAGTATGTGCCGCCCCACTTTGGAGAAGTCAGCCTGACCCCGGAGGAACAGGAGGCAGTACGCAAAAAAGAGGAACGCCGGGACAGGCTGCATCGCAACTACTTGCGCCGCAAGGCCGACGGCAAACAGCGGGAATACGAGGAACGGATAAAGAGCGGGAAGCGGCAGAAAATGGAGGCCCAAAAAGCGGCTCTGCGCGCCGAGGACATGGCTAAGGGTGTATTTATCCCCGTCAGCAATCCACCGAAAGTAGAGCCGCGGAAACTTGTTCCCGCAACTATGACGTCAGCTCATTAGATTCAGGGAAGGAGGCATTCTTATTTATGAAAATTTTGGTTATTCATAAAATTCATGGATAAGGATTTGAATGCCATAACCAATCCGGATATAATGAAAGTTGATAAAAAGTAGAAATTCATACGGTACAATAGGCCGGGTGGTGAAAAATATGGCTAAACTTTTGATAGCCGATGATGAATCGGATATTGTAAACCTTCTGCGCGATTATTTTGAGATAAACGGGTATGAAGTGCTGACGGCAGCAAGCGGGTCGGAGGCGCTCAAACAGGCAGAAAAGAATCCGGATCTCATCCTGCTCGATATCAATATGCCGGACGGAAATGGGTTTGAAGTTTGCACCCGTATTCGGAATTTCGTGAACTGTCCAATCTTGTTTCTGACGGCCAAAGTGGAGGATTCGGATAAAATAAACGGTTTTCGTGTCGGCGGAGACGACTATATCGTCAAGCCATTCAGTATCGACGAGCTTGGCGCGCGGGTCGCCGCGCATCTGCGCCGGGAAGAAAGGCATCAGATCGCTGCAAAGACAAAATTCACGGGCGACCTCTCCATCGATTACACTTCCCGCACTGTTACCTGTGCCAATCAACCGATTATACTTGCAAAAAAAGAGTTTGATATTATTGAATTGCTGTCCATGAATAGCGGTCAGGTATTTGACCGGGAACGTATTTACGAGCGGATATGGGGCTACGACAGTGAAGGCGACAGTTCTGTCGTCGCGGAACATATCCGCAGAATCCGTTCCAAGCTCGCGGCGGTAAGTGAAAAATCCTATATTGAAACAGTTTGGGGAGTGGGGTATAAATGGGTAGGATAAAGCGGACAATCCACAACCTTTCCGTTAAAAAAGTATTTATGCTGTACATGCTCCTGTTCCTTCTGCTTGCTACATTGCTTAGCTCTATTACCATCCGTGTTGCAGACAGAATTGAAAGCAACGTCAATTACAAATACCTTGATTCCAGTGAACAATATACCCTTCAAAATGGGCGAGGAAAGGTCTCGATTGTTTCCCCTTCAAATACGGACTATACATCCCAAGACAGGGCGATTGTTACAGCTTGCAGTATTGTTCAAATCTGGTCGATTCCCTTGTATTTTGGAATGTGTATTATCGCATCTGCGCTTCTCTTCTATCGGAACAAGTTGAAAAAACCGATTGAACTGTTAAGCGAAGCATCAGGAAAAATAGCCGGAGACGACCTCGATTTCAATTTGAGTTATGACAGCAGGGATGAAATGGGACGGCTCTGCGCCTCGTTTGAAACAATGCGGGCGGCACTCCTTGAAAACAATCGGGAGCTATGGCGGGCAATTGAAGAACGCAAACGGCTGAACGCCGCATTTTCGCATGACCTGCGTACCCCCTTGACCGTACTGCGGGGTTATACGGATTTTCTCAAGGCGTATGTTCCTCAAGGTAAAATCAGTGAGCAGAAGCTGCTCTCCACGGTTTCAACGATGTCCGGCCAAATTGACCGCCTTGACCGCTATGTTCAAACAATGGGCGAAGTACAAAGGCTGGAGGATATTAAAGCATCATCGGAGCCGGTGGCGACTGCTTCTTTTATGGAACAATTTCAAAACTCAGCTCGTGTTCTCATTCAGGAATCCGGACGAATCCTTGATTTTCATAATGAAGTTTCCGACTGCAAAGTCTTGCTGGACTTGTCCATTGTTCAACGTGTTCTTGAAAATCTTTTATCCAATGCGGCTCAGTATGCCAAGGATATCGTTTCCGTCCGATGCCGTTATGAACATGAGGTGCTTTCCATCACAGTGGAAGACGATGGACCGGGCTTTACAGCAGAGGACTTAAAACAAGCGCCGAAACCTTATTACAGAAATAAGGAATCTTCCGACGGCAACCATTTCGGACTGGGGCTTACTATCTGCAAAGACTTGTGCGAAAAGCACGGTGGACAATTGAAACTCCAGAATGGAGAAAAAGGCGGCGCGTGTGTCACCGCAAGTTTTTTGTGCCGGGAAACGAAAAGTTGATAAAAAGTAGGAATTTGCAATTTATACTTCCCTTGTAATCCAAAACAAGGGGAGTATTTTTTATGGTTGAAAATAGGATTGAAATTTGCAATCTCAAGAAGACCTATCGAAAAAGACAGGCCCTGAATGGTGTCAGTCTGTCGATCGGTCAGGGCATGTTCGGCCTACTTGGCCGAAACGGCGCGGGCAAAACAACGCTCATGAAAATTCTTGCCACCCTTTTACACAAAAACGGCGGATCAGTTACCATTTGCGGCATACCTGTGGAAAGAGCAAAGGAAGTCCGGCGTATGGTCGGCTATCTGCCGCAGGATTTTTCCATGTACCCCGGCATGACGGTATACGAAGCGATGGATTATCTCGGTGTGTTGTCCGAACTTGACGGGCCGACCAGAAAAAAGCGTATTCCCGAACTCCTTCAAAAAGTCAACCTTCAGGACAACAGCCAAACGAAGGTAAAAGCACTTTCCGGCGGTATGAAACGCAGACTCGGGATTGCGCAGGCAATTCTTCATGACCCGAGGGTGCTTATCGTGGATGAGCCGACTGCCGGGCTTGATCCGGAGGAACGCGTCCGATTCCGAAATCTGCTATGCGAGCTTGCCGAAAACCGGATTGTCCTTCTGTCCACCCATATTGTGGAAGACATTGAAGCCGCCTGTGAAAAGATCACCATTTTGGATGAGGGAAAGCTGCTTTTTACGGGGCTGACAAGCGAACTCGTGGAGACAGCAGAGAACAAGGTCTTCACGGTATCTGCTCCGCAAAAAGGGTTGCAGGCGTTAAAAGAAAACTATCTTGTCACGGGAATTCATACGCAGAAAGGGAAAGTATCGGTCCGCCTGCTTGCGGACAATACGCCTCAGCAAAACGCAGTTGCCTGCTCTCCGACGATTGAAGACGCCTATTTCCTCTGTATGCATAGAAACGGCACCCCAAAGCAATTTCTTGGAGGTGATCCTTCTTGAAAAACTCGCTTTTTTTCAAAGAATGTAAGAAGATTATCCGCAGCATCCCATTTCTTGTCTATGTGGTCGTCTTGCTTCTGTTCTTTATTGCTCAGTATGAGTCTGATTTCGTAAAAGTAGAAAAGCCTCAGCCGGGTAAGTCAAGCTACGGCACGAAAATATCCGACGATCTTAAAATTGTTGAGCCTGCCGCCGTGAAAAGTCTTTATGGTGAATTTGTGCTTAACTCCTATACGGCATACCCCATCGGATTTTATAAAAATGTCAAATTGAACGCCGGTCAGCAGCGGGAAATGGCAAGCGTTCTTTCGGAGTTAACCGGGAATTCGGCAGAGCAGTTTTTGAATGCAATGAAGGATGTTTCTTCTGCTTTGACGGTAAACGGCGGCAACATGACAAAAAACGAGGACGGAAGTTACTCGATTGGCAGCTCCGGCACAGAAGAAGCCGATAAAACCACGGATTCATCGATTGGTACGGTAAAATCGAATTTGACGGCAGACCAGTTCCATACGCTGATGCGGCAAGCGGATAAGCTGATTGGCAGCGGTTCCTTTTACGGTGACACCTACTTATCACGCTTTGGCAAGGTCTCGAAAAGCTATGAAGACGCACTCTCCGAATACAATGACATTGTAAAGAAAGACGGTATTACCGGGGCTTACGCCCGCTATTTTTGCGATTATCTCGGAATTGTGCTTGCCCTGTTTCCAGTGTTTTTAGCCGTAGCATCCGGAATGAAAGACCGCAGGACCGGAATGCGGGATCTGATCTATTCGCGCAGGATTTCATCGGCAAAAATTGTGCTGACTCGGTATATCGCCCAAATTATAATTTTGTTTCTGCCGGTTATTCTGCTTGCTATATTTGCCACGGCTCAGATCACGGCGGAATATCCCGGCTTCGAACTCCACTGGTTGGCATTTATCGGATATTCTTTCGGCTGGCTCCTGCCGACGCTGATGGTATCTGCATCAGTAGGTACGATGATGACGGAGTTGACCGATACGCCGATTGGAATCGTGGTTCAGGGCATTTGGTGGTTTCTGGGGCTGTTTTCGGGCGTTTCCCACATCGACGGCGGGTACGGCTGGGATCTGATTCTTCGACACAACACGGTTGGAAATACGCAGGTCTATCTTGACAACTTTTCCATCCTTCTTTGGAACCGCGTTATCTACACCGCCTTTTCCCTGATTCTGATTGTCGGCACCATTGTGGTTTATGAACGAAAAAGGAGGGGGAAATGGAATGTGCATCTCGGCTTCCGAAAAAATCCGAAGCATCGCCGTGTCAAATCTGCGGCATAATTTCCTCCCGCATTTTATTCTGTCGGTTCTGCTCCTTCTTCTGACGCCATTCGTTTTCGGAACGGCCAATGTTGACGCGAAAACAGCGGCAGTACCGCTTGAAATGTTTGTCTCGCTGATTGGAATCATTATACTTATGCCTGTCTTTCTGCCCGAACAGAGTGGAAGTGTCCGGGATGTGGTGGAATCGAAAGCCACTGCCTCAGTTTTTGTTTACAGCATTCGGATCGGCATTGCCTTGCTCAGCATGTTGGCACTGATTGCAGCGTTCGTGCTTTATATGAAAGGCAACGGCTGCACCGTTAGTCCTGCCTCTGCCGTTTTCGGTACGTTTTCCAGTAGTATCTTTCTCGGCGCTTTGGGATTATTTATTTATGGGATAAGTGATACTTTAATCGTCGGATATATGGCCCCAATGGTCTATTACATGCTCAACCTGTTCGGAGGGAAAAAATATTTTGGAAAGCTGTATCTGTTCTCTATGTCGTCGGGGAACATGTCGGACAAGTATTGGCTAATCTCAGTGGGAATAGTTCTGATTTTGTCGGTGCTATTCATTAAAAGCAAATCAGTACACCGTCAATAATTTTTGACAGAGGATATCCCGCCAAACAAAAAAACACGGGCTTGGTGGGGTTAATCTCATGCCTTATTTTGAATAGGAATCCTCCAAGCTCATGGGCTTGGAGGATTTTTCCATGCTTAGCCGAATTGCATCGGGATTTCACTGGCCGCTTCAAAGCGGCCGGGCGTGACCAGCGGACATCAGCCTTTACTTAACTGGTGTTGATCCTTCAAAAAAAGTGTAAATCTTTCAAAGGATAATTCCGACCTTTTTTCAATCTATACCAACAGAAAATATCAGTTACCGCTTGCCCTTTGGGATACTCTCCCATCGGGTATTTTTTTGTTTACAGCTGGGCTTTCATTCCATTGCCGTTCGCCGCCCACCGTCCTTTCCGTAAATTTTCAACCAATTCGGAAAGGACGGAAAAAATCATGGAAGTACATATTAAAGTTCACGAGCAGACCGCATCGGTGGAAGTGTCCGTTGAAGTCGGTACATATCTCGACCGCGCTGCTCACAAAACCGAAAACCTGTTTCATGAACAGCGCCGCCATTGGGACGGGCGCGAGTTTGACGAGTACATCGTCGCTCACGAATGCAGCAGGAGCTACTACGAAACGCCTGAGCAATGGCTTTGTCACAAGGAAACCTTATTGGAAATCACGACGGCACTGGCAAACTGTACGGAGAAACAACGCAAGCGTTTCCTGCTTTTCGCTTTGGAAGGCTTGAGCTGTTCCCAAATCGGAAACATCTGCGGATGCTCGAAATCCGCTGTTCTGAGAAGCATCGAAGCGGTCAGAAAAAAGGTGAAGCGCGCTTTGCAGACAGGGTGATCGAAAGCCCATTTTCAGGCTAACCGTGTGAAGGACTTTTGCCCTATCACATAGGCAAAAGGGACAGGCAGTTTTACACTGTCTGCCCCTTTTGCTGTCGGGAGGTTTTGCCTTGTGCCTATCATCAATCTGCGCAAATATTATCCGTTCCTCACGGAAGACTGTTTCGTCGAGGTTAGCGACGAAGTTGCCGAGGCGTTTTTGCTGGCGAAGCGGAAGGAAAATAATTACAACCATCGAACATGGTATCACAAAGCCTATTATTCTCTCGATAACGGCGACGGAATTGAAAACGACATGCTTCACCGGGAACCGTCGCCGGAAGAAATCCTTCTGCAAAAGGTTTCGATGCAACAGCTTTACGAAGCTCTTGACCATCTTCCGCCGATTCAAAGACGGCGCGTTTATGCGCATTACATTCTCGGCATGAAAAAAGTGGACATTGCCCGTGCCGAGGGAGTGACCGGCAGCGTCGTTTGCAATTCTGTAAAGAAAGGCGTGAAGAACCTCAGACGCTACTTTGAGAAGAAAAAGTGGATGGAGTGATAAAAGTCATGTCAACACCAAAGCAGGAGCAAGAAGCCATTCGTGAAAAAATCCGTCAGTTTGAAAACCGGCAGAAAATCCTCTTGAACCGGAAAGCCGACGCGGAGAGAAAAAACCGAACGCACCGCCTTATCGAGCGCGGGGCCATTCTGGAATCCGTCTTTCCCGAAACCGCCCCCATGATGGGCGAACAGGTCAAGGCATTTCTGCAAACATTACGGCGCTCCACCGGGGGCACGGAGTAGCCGCCAGTCCCGAAGGGCGCACTTATACACCCTTACGGGTGCCGTGCGCGCGTCGTCGCATAGTCCGCTTCGTTCCATCCCCGCCTAACGGCGAGGATTTCACACGCTCTCTTGTTCCTCCTTTTCCCGGCAAACCCGCTGCGCTGGCTTTGCCGGGAGCCCTGCGTTGCGTCCTTCGGACGCGATGGGGAGCTGCGTTCCCCCAACTCTTTGCGCAACCTCATGCCGCGTCGCATTCTCTACGGAGAATCCGCCCCGGCATGATGTTTTATTATATCCATCTATCCATCGAAAGGGGGCCAGAGGAATCACGGCCATCTACCATTGCAGCATCAAAATTATCAAACGCAGTCAGGGCCGGAGCGCCGTGGTCGCCGCCGCTTACCGTAGCGGCGAAAAGCTCACGAACGAGTGGGACGGCATCACGCACGATTATACGAAAAAGGGCGGCGTGGGACGCGTATGCGAATCGGGCGTTGGAACAGAAAGAATTGCCGCAGCGCATCGACCACCGCAGCTATGCCCGGCAGGGCATTGAAAAGATTCCGACCGTTCACATGGGCATCGCGGCCACACAGATGGAGCGCCGGGGCATCCCCACCGAGAAGGGCGCGGTCAACCGGGAGATTGCCGCGCAGAACCGGCTTCTCAAAGAAATCAAGGCCCGAATCACCCGGCTTTACAACTGGACGAAGGAACAGGCGGGGAAGCCGGAAGAAAAGCGGAGCATCTGGGAACAGCTTCAACAGGCGCAGGCCGCAGCCAAACCGACAACCCGGTACGGCAAGGTAAAGGCGTTAAAGGAGAGCGCCGTCCTATTCAACTTTTTGCAGGAAAACGGCATTTCCTCCATGCCGGAGCTTTACGCAAAAGTGACCGCCATGCAGACGCAGTATTACACTTTGCGCGGCGAGATTGCGGCCATCGGGCGGCAGATCGACCAACTAAACAAAAGGCTTTCCATGTGGAAGCAGTATGCCGAAAACAAGGTTTTCCGCCAGCGCCTTGCAACCATGAAACCGAAAGTGAGGGAAACGTACCGGGACGCGCACCAGACGGAATTGCTTCTGTATGACGCCGCCGCGCGGTATCTGGACGGGCTGAAAGCGTCCGGCGAGAGGATTGCGCCGAAGGAATGGCGGGCCGAAGCGGAGCGCCTGACCGCCCGTGAAAAGACCATGTATCAGCAAATGAAAGCCATGCGCGAGGATATTCAGGCCGTGGAAAAAATCCGCAAAACCGCCGACGAGCTCGCCCGGTTGGAGAAATCCAGACATCGGGGGCAGGAGCCGGAGCGATAGAAAATGCCGTACAGGTTTCCCCATACGGCGCTGCTTACGGATGGACAGATTCAGTTGTCGGTCGTCTGTGGCGGCTGCTCCCCAAACAGTAGTTTCATGTAATTGCGCTTTCCGTACAGGACGCGGATGATATAAACGGTCTGTTGTTCCAGTCGGTAAAAAATCAGGTAATTCCCGCATACCTGAAACCGGTAATCGGTTTCGACGTTCAGCACGGAGGACAGAGCCGGGCCGCTCTTTGGAAAATCCGCCAGCCTGCGCATGGATTGCAGAATGCGGGACACCAGCTTCTGGGCGGCGGCCGGCGCGTCCAACTGGCCGGCAATATACTTCCGAATCTCCCACAGGTCGTTGGCCGCTTCCGGGGAAACACGGAGTTCAGCCATTCTCCTGCTCCAAAAAGGCTTGCACCTGCTCTATGTTCAGCCAGCCCTTTTCCTTGCCAGACTGCTCTCCTTTGCCAAGCTGGGACAGGAGCTTCAGTGAGGCTTTCAGCTTTTCATATTCTTCAATGTCAACAATCGCGTAGCGGCCCCGGCCGTTTTTCGTCAGGTAGACCGGCTCACCGACCGCAATATCCCGCAGGACTTCGTTGTAGTTGCGCAGATCGGACACTGGTTTGATATTCGGCATCTTAAACACCTCCTATTTCATACTATATCCTTATTTTTCGTAAAATTCAACGTAAAATTTGGTGTACATAGAAATTAATTTTGCGGTCAAGAAGATCCCGCAAGATCGCCGACGAACTTGCTCGGTCTGAAAAATCCAGAGATCGGCATCAGGAGCCAGAGCGATAAAAAATGCCGTACAGGTTTCCCTATACGGTGTCGCTTCATTTTCCAAACAGGTCTGCATGGGTGCCGGTTCGGGCTAAGGTCAGGACGAGCACATCGTCCTCAATCCGATAGAGCAGAAGCCAGTCACCTTGAATGTGGCAGTCCCGGTATGCAGTCCAATTCCCGGATAAGGCATGATCCATATACTTTTCGGGAAGCGCTTTTCCGTTCGCAATCAGCGAAACGGTTTCTTCCAGCAACTTGATCGGATAGCCCCTCTTGATAGCGAGCTTGTAATCCCTCTTGAACTTCGAGGTGAATTTGACGGTGTATTTCATTTTTTCAGGTCTGCGAAAAGCTGATCCAAATCCGTGTACCCTTTCACGTTCGGGTCTTTCGCAATCCTTTCCGCTTCCAGCATCGCCGCAATCGTTTCGGCGTTCGGCTGATTGAGCGAAATATCAAAAGGAATCCGTCCTTCTCGGAGCGACTGACGGACGAAGATATTGAACGCCGTGGAAAGGTTCATCCCTAATTCCGCGAAAAGGGCGTCCGCCTTCGCTTTCAAGTCGGAATCCATGCGGATGCTGATATTGGTGGTATTCGTGTCAGCCATAAGATCATCTCCTTCATCTTTATATATTATATGCCAATCGCACGAAATATACAATACAGTGCACATAAAATGACAAAATATTTCGATTCCAGAGGAAGTGAGCATGTGACGCTGACAACCGCTCCGAAATGATACCGAATCACGACGCTTTCCGTTCATCTATTCCACCCTTACCCGGATATCCTTCCACGCACAGGCAGGGCTTACAGAGCCGATTTTTCCCGGAAACAACACCGAAAACCTACAGAAAATCCGTCTATCAATCGCAACAGCGAAAGGAGGGATTTTTATGCCGAGAATGAGCAAAAAGCGCAAGCTGGAATGGCAGTTCTTCTTAAACCCTCGAAACCGTATGACATACAATCCGCTTTACCGGAAACGCGCCCGCGAATGCAAGCAGAGTTTCCGGGCTGTCGTGATGGACTTGCCCACGCTATCTGTCCAAACGGGCGAGAAGGAGCTATTGATGAGCAATGAAAAGGCTATCAATATAAACTCTGCCGACAGTGCGGTTCCGCTGCCTACCCAGGAGGACGAGCGTCCCGCACTGGTGAAAAAAATCGGCAAGACCACCTACCGGGTTAAAATTCATTTCAGCGCCACCAGCCAGGAAACCATGAGCGACAAAATCAAACGGATGCTTCGTAACGAAATGAGGCGGATGCAGTGACATTGACGGGCCGGAAATTTGGGAGCAGATTTCCGGCATCTTTTTTGTTCATTTGATGAAAAATCCTTAATAATTTTTTGAATTGCATAGCGTGACATCGTAAATCTATAGTGCTATTATTATATCAAAGGCAAATAACTCCCATTTTATTTGAATAGCCTGTTTTCCATCTATTCCGGCCTATCAGTAGAGATAAACGATTTTAACTCACAGTAAAATCATGAAAAGCGCAAACAGCAATATGGAATATAATTACATTTGCCTGCTTGGTATGCGCTTTCGTATTGCAAATATAAATGTCCATAATGATACAGAGGAGAAAATCTTATGATTATTAAAGTAGTATATTTTGATGAGGGATCAGCCACAGATTACATATACATATGTGAAGGTGGAAAGGTTGATGAAAAAAAGGATCACATCGTTTCAAAGTCCACCGCTCTTGCAGCTAAGGCTGAGGCAAAGGCAGAAGCTAAATTTAAATTTTTCTCATTTTTATCAGCCTCTGCAAATGCTGATACACGTGCTGAGGTTGCAAGAGAAGGAAATACCATCATAAGCAAAGCAATTTCTAATACAATTTTGACTGATTATTTATCACTAGTTGATACTCAAGATAAGCAAAACAGACATATAATTGAGTTTAAAGATTGTTTGCTATATCCTTACCCGGAATCCTTCGCATTTTACAAAATGTTAACTCCATATATGATTATGACCGAAGGAAAAGTTGATATTGGGTCTGATATGAAACTAAATGTGGCCATGATGGATAAAGCTCTTGAAAGTGGAAGGGGATATTATGAGCTAATCGCTGATCAATCCGGAATCAAGTCTGTTTTAAGATTTAACATTAAAGCGTTTCGTAATAATTATAGCATTTCTGATTTGGTTAAAATGCGCCTATGCTATCATGCAATTGAAGTTGGTATTATTCCAGAAAGCAGTTTAGCGATGCAATCAGAATTTTCTCAATTCAACAAAGAAATCAATGGTTATCAAATTATGGGTGAAGAAAAGCAAGACGATGGGATTAAAGTATATGACGTTATCTTCGCAGGTGTTAATAAATGATTTATGTATTCTATGGGCCTAAAAAGTATTTCACAAGCAAGTTGCCAAAGAAGAAGGAAAAAACGACATTAGTCCAATTAGCGATAAAGAATGATGCAAGTAGACGTATATTTACTTTTATTCAAAAGGGCGTTCAATCTGAAGAAGAGATTGATGACTCAGCATCAAAAGCAAAAGAAGTAATAAGGTGTTTGATTGCATATTCAGATGATTATGCTGGAATATCTGAGAATGCAATTCAAAGCTTTTTTCCTTTCCTTTCAGAATACGATATTAAGGAAATATATCTTCAAAATCCTCCTGTTTACATTGTGGAACAGATGGAAAAATTAGGTCTGAAATTCAAGACTGAAAGCTTCAAGTATAACACAATGAATTTTGATCTGTTAAAACGTGTTAATAAAGAATATGGAAATAGAATCATTGGACAAAACAAAGCCAAACAGCAACTCTTATCTGCATTGTATCCTTTAGCTATGAATCGACTTTCGAAACCTTTAGTTATGTTATTTTATGGTCCAACAGGAGTAGGTAAGACTGAGACTGCAAAGTTTCTTAGTGAATTAATGTCAGAAGATTTATTTAGAAAACAATTTTCAATGTTTCAAAGCAACGATTTTGCAACTTATTTATTTGGCGGTAAACATTCACAAAACTGCTTTGCGAGAGAATTGTTAGAGCGAGAATCAAACATAATTCTCCTTGACGAATTTGATAAACCAAATCCTGTTTTTCATAGTGCATTCTACCAACTTTTCGATGAAGGTATTTATGACGATAAAAACTATCATGTAGAAATTAAAAATGCAATTATTATATGCACTTCTAATTATTTATCAGAAGATGATATTAGAAATAAGTTGGGAGATCCAATTTATTCAAGATTTGACGAAATTATAAAATTCGACAATATATCAATAGACGGGATAAATGAAATCCTTAAAATAGAGTTCACTAAGCAATACTCCTTGTTAGATATTTCTGAGCAAAAAATAATTGACAAGCAAAAGGTGCTAGAAAAATTGGTAGGAAATATATCGCACTTTAAAAATGCAAGGCAAATAAAAAAGGTTATTCGTGAAGCAATCAGTTACACAATTCTAAATGAATTATTATAATTTCTTATGGAATCATCGTTGAGTTTTTAAATTGCGAACCATGTAAAATGCTTTCCTATAAATTGGTGCTATGTCAAGAAAAAGTGCAAATTAAAATGAGAAAATTCTAATTATTTTTCATATTTTTAACTGGCAATTGGT
>JASEJN010000056.1 GCA_030016385.1 Clostridiales bacterium
CCATATTTCTTTCAAAAGCTTCAACAGATTCTGTTGAGGCTTTTGTTGTTTTTTGCGTTGACATATCATATATAAATGATATATCATATATTATGTCGTTTAAGAATATGGACATATGGGGGAGCGCTAATATGAATGAAATGAACCAGCCATTATATTTAAAAATATATGATATGTTGCTTGATGGAATAAAAAACGGTAAATATGATGGTGGAAGCAGGCTGCCATCTGAAAAAGAACTTGCAGAAGAGTTTAGTGTTAGCAGGATAACAAGCAAGAAGGCACTTGAAATGTTGGCTAACGATGGGTATATATTAAGAATGCCTGGCAAAGGTTCTTTTGTTATCGAAAATAATGATAATAAAATATCAGAGCAGAATAATAAGGGTAAAAAAGAGGCTTGCAAAAAAATTATTGTTGGAGTTATTATACCCGATTTTTCCAGCTCATATGGCATGAGATTGTTTTTAAGTATTCAGAAGGAAGCTTACGAAAATGATTGTTTCATTATTCCTTATTTTTCATATAGCAGGCAGGAGTTAGAGGAAAAGGCTATAGATGAATTAACACAGCTTGGAGTAGATGGGATAATAATTATGCCTGCCCATGGTGAAAATTATAATCCTAAATTGGTCAGACTGGTTTTGGACGGTTTTCCTGTAGTTGTTATTGACAGATATTTGAAAGGGATTCCAGCTGCCTTTGTGGGATCTGATAATGTAAATGCAGCTAAAAAAGCCACAGATTATTTGATAGATTTAGGCCATAAAAATATAAGTTTTGTTTCTCCACCTATGACAAATACATCTACAATAGAGGACAGAAAAGATGGTTTTATAAGAAGCCATGCCGAAAAGGGTGTAGCAATTGATGAAAGCCTGTGGATTACTAATTTAGTAAGTACGATACCAAGGACAAGGGATAAGGCTAATTTACAAAAGGATGTTGAGAATATTAAAAATTTAATCATCAAAAATCCTCAGATAACTTGTTTTTTTGTGATTGAATATAATCTTGCCCTGCTGGTTTTAAAAGCAGTCAAATCGCTGGGCAAGCGTATTCCTGATGATATATCGATATTATGTTTTGATAGTCCGTCGGATGTCTTGGAGGATTGTTTTTTTACACATATCCAGCAGAATGAAGAAAAAATGGGAGTCCAGGCATTTCAGCTATTCCTTAAACAATTGAATGACAGCACTGTTAGCGATAAGGTAATACTCGGTACGGATCTTATAATTGGGAAATCGACAAAAAGTATCTTGGATTAGTCAAACTGAAAGTTTATATATTTACATTTTAATAGTTTGGATGCAATCGTTTAAAAAAAACATAAATTTGTTTATATTAAATTTAGAACTGCAAATTAAATAAATTTTATATGATTGATCAAAAGGGTGCGAGGTAAAGCTTAGCATCCTTTTATTATGCGATTTATATATGATATATTGATATATCATATATAAATCGCATAATAAAACATGGTTATTATATAAAACAATCATGCTTTAATTGCTAAGAAATGTAGATGATACAATTATGTACATCTTTAATGGACTTTTCTGACGATAAAATAAAATTTTAATCTTATGAATTATCATATTGACAATGTAATAAATGTTATATATAATATAGTTACTAAAGATAAACAAATATAAATATTATAATATAATACAAACAATATACTATTCTTAAAAGGAGCTTTATTTAAATGATTCCTGCATCTATAGAAGAAACCATTGAAAAAATCGATTCAAAATTCAAAGATAGGAAAAAAATATGTAAAATATTTAAAAATTGCTTTCCAAATACATTAATAACGGCTACAAAAAAAGAACAAGATGGATCGACTTATATTATTACAGGCGATATACCTGCCATGTGGTTAAGGGATTCGACTACTCAAGTTAAACATTATATTCCTCTTATATCCTGTGATTCTGTATTAAAGTCCATGATTTATGGATTAATAAAGAGACAGATAATGTATATAAATATTGATCCTTATGCTAATGCTTTTAATGAGACCGCTAATGGGCAGGGCCATATCGATGATATAACTGAACAGAACCCATGGGCTTGGGAGCGCAAATATGAGATAGATTCATTATGCTATCCGATACAGTTATCATATCTTTACTGGAGAGAGACCGGCGATATCAGCATATTTGATGCTCAATATAAAAAAGCCATTAAGACAATAATCAAGTTATGGAAAACAGAACAGGATCATGTAAAAAACTCCAAATACAGGTTTCAAAGGCTAAATCGTTCTAAAACGGACACTTTAGAAAATAAAGGTCTTGGAGGTCCCGTAAAAGTTACTGGTATGACATGGTCAGGATTCAGGCCGAGCGACGATGCCTGCAAGTTCGGGTATCTTATACCGTCAAATATGTTTGCAGTAGTTGTACTTAGATACATTGAAGAAATATCAAGAGATGTATATAAGGATTACGCCATTGAAGAATCAGCTAAGACATTAAAAGATCAGATAGACATGGGCATTAAGAATTATGGAATATATGAGCATAAAGATTACGGGAAAATATATGCTTATGAAACAGACGGTTACGGAAACTACAATCTTATTGATGATTCAAATTGTCCAAGCTTATTATCCATACCATATATAGGGTATGCTAAAGCAGATGATCCTGTATACAAAAACACGCGGAAATTTATCTTAAGCTGTAATAATCCTTATTATTATAAAGGAAAATATGCAAGAGGAATAGGAAGTTCTCATACACCTCGGAGATATATATGGCATTTATCGTTGATTATGCAGGCATTGACATCCACATCTGATGAAGAGATTGCTACAATAATAAAAATACTTGAGAATACGGATGCCGGTACGGGCTTTATGCACGAAGGCTTTGATGCGAATGACCCTAATAAATACACCAGGCCGTGGTTTGGATGGGCCAACAGTTTATTTGGAGAACTAATATATAAATTAGCAATATTAAATTAGAAATGATAGGAGGGGTATTAAATGGAGTCTGAATCCAGCACGAAGACTATTAAAAAAGGTAAATTTAAATCAAAAATGGCAAAGCATGAGGCACTGGTAGGTTATTTATTTATGATCCCAACGATTATTGGATTTTCCCTGTATGTCGGGTATCCGCTTCTAACTTCTATTTATTATGCATTAACGGAATGGGATGGGCTTCTGCCACCTAAGTTTGTCGGTCTCAAAAATTTTGCTTTTATATTCAAGACTGATCCGACATTTTTTAAGTCACTCGAGGTAACGTTTTTGTATGTAATTTATACAGTTCCTATTTCGCTGATTTTAGGTTTACTCCTTGCTTTATTGTTAAATAAGAATATTCCCGGGATTAAAGTATTCAGGACTATGTACTATTTGCCTGTAGTTCTGCCTTCAGTGGCCGCATTGGTTTTGTGGTTGTTTATTTTTAAAAGCGATTATGGATTGTTGAACAATCTATTGAGGTTGGTTCATCTTCCTCCAGTGCCATGGCTGGAAAGCTCTAAGACAGCACTGCTTTCCATAGGACTTGTCAAGTTCTGGGGAGTTGGCGGAACGATGATAATATTTCTGAGCGGCCTGCAATCGATTCCTGCGGATGTTTTCGAGGCAGCTGAAATAGATGGTGCATCCTGGTTTAGAAAATTCTGGAATGTTACTTTCCCGATGATAACTCCCATTGTATTTATGCAGCTTATTACCGGAATGATCGGGGCTTTCCAATCATTTAACGAAGCGGCGATACTTACAAAGGGAGGGCCGAATTATTCGACCTACTTGATTTCATATGATATATATCAGACCGCCTTTGTCGACAATAAATTTGGCCGTGCTATTGCAGAAGTTTGGGTGTTATTTGTAATAATCATGATATTTACTATCTTAATATTTAGATTTTCAGAGCAATATGTCTATTATGAAAATGATAGCTTTAGAAAGTAAGGGGGGATGGGGAAATGGATATATCGATGCCAGTTAAAAATAGAAGAAGTTTCAAAAAAAGATCTTTAAGCTCTAAAATAATTCGTTATATAGTGCTGATAATATTTGCTATACCGATGGTTCTTCCTTTACTCTGGATGCTATCGACAGCATTGAAAAACAATAATTCGGTCTTTGCCATACCGCCGGAATGGATTCCGAAAGAATTTCAGATTTCGAACTTTGCGACCGGACTTATACAGATAGATTTCTGGAGCAGATTTTCAAATACTATGATAATTGCGGTACTTTGCGTCGTAGGCCAGATATTAAGTTCTCTATCGGTTGGATATGCTATTTCCAGAATCAGATTTCCAGGCCGTAAATTATGGTTTTACCTGATAATAGGAAGTATGATGCTTCCAGGTATGGTTTCGTTGATACCTGTATTCCATATTTATAGTTCCATCGGATTATATAATACATGGTGGCCTTTAATAATTCCTGCTTTTCTTGGGAATCCTTTTTATACGTTTTTGACCAGACAGTTTATGAGTACTATTCCATATTCATATGATGAAGCAGCCAAGATGGATGGTGCCAGTCATTTGCAGGTACTCACAAAGGTACTTGTTCCTATGTGCAAGCCTTTGATTGCGACTATGGCGGTTATGGCGTTTCAGGGTGCATGGAACGATTACATGACTCCGCTAGTTTATATAGTTGACCCGAAAAAATGGACTTTGTCGTTGGCAATGGGTCAATTCATGAGTGGAAATTACGGTACGCATTGGAACCTGTTTATGGCGGCAGATCTGGTTTACATGATTCCTATGTTGGTAATATTTTTCTTAGCTCAAAATTATTTTATGCAAGGGTTGGGCTCTATGAATGCATCTGGCATAAAGTAAGTTTTAATAAACTATTTTTGAAAGGAGGTAATAGTTTAAACTTTTGGGCATCAAAATTTGCAAGAAAAATTGTTATATATGGGAGGGTATTTTAATGAAAAAGATAACAAAGTTTATGTCATTGGCATTAGTATCTGCGCTTATTGTAACATCATTGGCAGGTTGTGGCAAGAACTCAGCAAATAATGGCGGTACGGGCACGAAGAATGTTACATTAACTTATTTGGACTGGGAAAGTACCGATATGAATAAATTGATGACTGAGGCAATAAAAACATTTGAAAGCCAGAACCCAGGAGTTACTGTAAAACAGATACCGACACCTATAGGAGACTATGGACAGAAGTTAAATGCTATGATTTCTTCAAAAACAGCACCTGATATTTTCCAGTGCGGACAGGATATGGCTCTTCAGATGTCTGCGAAAGGTACTACTTATGATTTTACAAAGGAAGTGAGTAGTGACTCGGCATTTACACAGGGTTTCTATCCAGGAGTATATAATCTGTGGAAGCAAAATGGCAAAGTAATAGGACTGCCAGGATTGCTTAACGTGTATGGAGTATTTTACAACAAAGATTTACTGGCAAAAGCCAATGTTCAGGAACCGAAAGACGGATGGACATGGAACGATTTGTTTGAGCTTGCCGACAAGCTAAAATCAGATGCAGGCGGCGTACACACATACGGTTTATATAACTTGGCAATGGACCCATTTAATATAGCAACGATGTCTGTAGGTAACGGCGGACAGCCATTTTGCGATAATCTTCAGAATCCTACAAAGGTTATGGCAGATGATAAGTTTAAAGAAGTAGTTACAACATTACAGAATTATATAAAGAAGGGCGCTATTACACCTCCTTCGTATAAGGAAGACAATATCAACTCGGCTTTTGCTCAGGGTAAAGTTCCAATGTTGTGGTATGGCCAGTGGGAAGCTGATGATCTGATTCGTAACGCCAAGAACCTTAAGTGGGGATTTGCACCTGCACCGGCAGGAACAGTACAGAAATCTGTTATGTTTGATAGTGTAGGCTGGGCAAGTCCAAAGAGCATAAAAAATCCTGAATTGGTCTGGAAGTTATTAAAGTTTATGGATTCAACAATGTATGAGAAAATTCTTCCTCAGACACCAGTTGCTCCTCCGGCATATGAACCTTCGGCGCAGCCCTATTATGAAAAAGTTAAATCAGTAGGTCATCAGGAGCTGGCAGATTCTATCGATTCCATGTTAAAGACTTCAAATAAGCAGCCGATTCGTTTCTTGACAACATGGGCCGGTGATGCCAATAAATTTACAGGAACAGATTGGAATGATATACTTGAGAGCAAAAAAGATATATCTACTATAGACACGGTAGTTAAAAATATCAACAATGTAATAAACTCTAATAAGTAGTAAATATTTCTAAATGATTCGTCCACTTTTAAATTAAATAATTCAACTGGAATTTAGGAGTGGGCGAATTTTATGAATAATATTAACAGGAGGTAAAGGATATAATGCGCGGGAAAAGATATAGAATTTCAAGATTATTATCTTTGACTTTATGTCTGACTTTAGTATTTACCTTTGTACCGATGACACATCCTGTAAAAACGAATGCGTTTACATTGTCTGATGTTGAGAATGCAATGAGATCGTTCAATAATAAGTTTTGGGACCCGGATGCTAAATACTTTTGGAACGATACAAACCATGGAAACAACTATCAAGGTTTTTGGGTGGAAGCAGAACTCTGGGAAATGGTAATGGATGCGTATATCAATACTTCAAATCAGGATTTAAAGTCTAAGTTAAGGGCCCAGATAGATCAGGTATATGATGGAACTGTAAAAAAATATGGTTCTGACTGGACAAATAATCATTTCAATGATGACATAATGTGGTGGGCCATGGCAAGTGCAAGGGCATATCAATTAACAGGCGAACAGAAGTACATAGATCAGGCAATAAAACATTTCGATTTTGTCTACGATACACAATGGGACGGCAGTTTTTTAAACGGCGGAATTTGGTGGCAGAACAGCGATCATTCCACGAAGAACGCATGTATAAACTTTCCGGCAGCTGAGGCTGCGGTATATTTGTATAATATTACAAAAAATGCACATTACCTGGATGCTGCTGAAAAAATATACAGATGGGGAAAGACTATGCTTACGGATGGAAATGGGAAAGTTTATGATCGTATAGAAGTAGTCAACGGTGTCTGCACCGATTCAACACATTATAACCAGGGTACTTTTATAGGGTCGGCAGTAGGGCTGTATAACATTACAGGCAATACGGTATACCTTGACGACGCTGTCAAAGCAACAAAGTATACAAAAAATAGTCTCGTCGATGCCAATGGAATACTGAACTATGAAGGCGGAAATGGAGATTTAAAGGGCGGAAAGACGATACTTGTCCGCAATCTGGCGATGCTTCAGAAAGCCTTAGACAAAAGGGACGAGAGTAATTATGCCGAATTTGCCCAAGAACTCAATGAATGGATTGCAACTAATGTTCAGACAGCATGGAATAACAGAAATTCTGAAAATATTATAGATGGAAACTGGAATGGGAAGCTGATTTCAGGAACTTACCAGTCATGGTCGTCTGCTGCTGCAGTAGAAGCCTTGAATGTGATAAAGCCACAGGATGTTACAGTAGATGACAATATATCGAAAAATCCATATAATGCAATACAGGCAGAGAATTATGATGCGGCATATGGAGTCGGGATAGAGGGCTGCAATGAAGGCACTCTTCAACTGGGAGGAATACAATCCGGATATTATGCTGTCTATAAAAATGTGGACTTCGGAACAGACGGGGCAAATGGTTTTATAGCAAGAGCGGCCAGCGAAACCGGTGGAGGAAATATCGAGATCAGATTGGATTCTTTGACAGGAACATTGATAGGCACAAGCAATGTCCAGGGTACAGGTAGCTGGAGCAATTTTACAGATGCCGATACTGTCATAACAAATACTACTGGAATACATGATGTATATCTTGTCTTCACCAGGACAAATGACCAATATCTATTTAATCTTAACTGGTTTAAATTTACTAAAAGCGATCCTACAAGAACCGATGCCTATACCAGACTTAAATCCGGAAATTTTAGCGAAAGCTCGGGATTGTCCAGGGATGAGACATGGAACTTTTTAAAAGGAATTCACAATAATGCCTATGCGGGATATAGGGGGATCGATTTCGGATCCGGTGCTGCAGGCATTACAGTGCATGTACAAAGCGGCAATCAGGGTGGATTCATCGATGTGAAACTTGACAGCATTGATGGTTCGATTGTAGGTACAGTTGATATTCCCGCCCTTGGAAACTGGAATGACTGGACCGATATACTGACCAATATAGATGATTCACAAGCTAAAGGGGTACATAACGTATACCTGATTTTCAGAGGGAAAAACAATAGCGACTATCCATGCAATCTGGATTGGTTTACATTTACTACAGTAAAAGGTGTAAACAGGGATGCATATGGCAAAATTGAAGCGGAGAATTACACGGCAGGCACAGGTTTTGGCACGGAGAACGGGGGAGGACAGAAGTATCTGGCCGGAATAAACGGATCCAATAATCCATATGCCATGTATAATTATATTGATTTTGGGGCAACAAGTCCTGCCAAGTTTTATGTTAATGCGGCCAGTGCCACCAGCGGCGGGACAATAGAAGCGAGAATTGACGGCATTAACGGGCCTGTAATAGCTATATGCAATGTGCCGGGAACAGGAGGATGGCAGAACTTTACGGTGTCATCGGCTGATGTAACGGCCAGTGTAAATGGAAAACATGTAGTTTACTTGCTGTTTAAAGGAAGCAGTTGGCTGTTTAACCTTGATAAGTTCACATTTGGCGACCCGGGTGTATTTACCGCCCCTGTAACTCCACCAGCACCGGAGCCCGATAATGTTCCGCCTGGAGATGTACAAAACGTACAGGTTATAAGAAACGATGGCGGAATTCAATTATTCTGGGATGGGCCCTATGACATCGATGCAAAAAAAGTACAGATAACCGTATCTAAAAATGGAGAACAGATCGGTGATATGGTAAATGCCGATAGGGGCATACAGACTGCAACCATAACAGGGCTTAAAGCAGATGCCCATTATACGATTGGAATAAAAGCCGTTGATTTGTCAGGAAATATATCGAAGGGAATAAAAATAGAAACGAGCAATCTCCCGTCATTTACCCTGACCGCAAATCGAAGGGTTTTAAAAGATGGAGATTCATTCGATGATTATATGCCCTTAACTTTCAGGGTATGGGACAATTTGTCAAACATCCTATCAGCCAAAGTTCATATCGGAGGAAAGGTTTACACTATCGGTCCTAAAACACGGGAAAGCATCGATATAGATATGGCGGGCATGTCTGGAAGCTGGACGGCAGATGTCGTTATAAAGGATATGGCGGGGAATGTGCTTGAGAGTTCATTAAAATTTAATGTTACAACTAGTATAGAATCGATGAGAAAATTAATAGGCCGCTATAAAATATCTAAAGATCTGAAGATGCCGCTGATAGCACAGCTTTTAAACAACATCGCACAGGTTGAGCACCAGCTTCATATGAACAGAGAGGATAAAGCAGCAAGGCACATGCAGGATTTTGTAAAGCATCTGAATAATCCGGCCTTAAGCCGCAGCGTCTCTGATAAGGCTAAATCTGTTTTAAATGCGGACGCTCAGACGCTTATAAACGCATGGCAGGGTGATAATAAAAAATAAATGGTACAATTTAATATTAGATAAATTTTTTTACTATATAAGAATGGGTGCTTAAATGCACATGAGACAGCATGATAAGTATCAGCCTGAAGTAAAAAGGTCTAAATAATTCCTGTATTTTGAAGGGATGTACTAAGTACATCTCTTCATATATAATAGTAAGCAATGAAAAGTGCATATATATTCTTCGAATAATGTATATGTACCCATATCATAGGATCAATGGAAAGGGATGATTTGATTGAGAAGAAATGTTGATGTAAAGTTAGAGGCATTAAAAGAACATATACCGGATATGCTCTGGGATAAACCAAATATCGATTATCTTGATGTCAATCAATTTACAGGCAGAAAGCGTTTCTACTGGTGCGAGAGGATAATAGCGGAAATAGAATATGCAATAAGGCTTTCGAAAATAAATAATAATAAATATGATAATTCAATTGAGCCCGCCATTTTGTACCTTACGCAGCAAGTGGCCGATGAGGGGGCTATAACGAAGTCTGCTGCATTGAAGGCCGAAGAAATGCTGAAGCCTCTATCATCAGAGGCGAAAAAATATAAAATGATATGTGCGGGCCATTCCCATATCGATATGAATTGGATGTGGCCGTGGAATGAGACTGTTTCCGTTACGATAGATACTTTCAGGACCGTTCTTAATCTGATGAGGGAATACCCGGATTTTAAGTTTTCGCAGTCACAGGCTTCCGTATATGCGATCATTGAAAAATATAATCCGGAAATGCTTGATGAAATAAGAAGAAAGGTAAAAGAGGGAAGATGGGAGGTAACTGCGTCCACATGGGTTGAAAATGATAAAAACATACCGAATGGCGAAAGCCTTGTAAGGCAGACACTGTATACTAAAAGGTATCTTTCAAAACTGCTTGATATAAAAATGGATGATATGCAGCTTGACTTTGAGCCGGATACATTCGGGCATAGCATAACCGTACCCGAAGTGCTCGTAAATGGCGGGGTGAAATATTATTATCACTGCAGAGGGTATAACGGCAAAAATATATATAAATGGACGGCACCGTCCGGCAAATATGTCATAGCATACAGGGAGCCTATATGGTATAACGGTCAGATATTACCATATACGGCTTTATATGTCCCTGAGTTTTGCAATATGTATAATATACATACAATGCTGAAGCTTTATGGTGTCGGCGACCATGGCGGCGGCCCTACAAGAAGGGATATCGAATCGATAATCGATATGGATAAATGGCCTGTATTTCCGCAGATTAAATTCGGCACTTTCCTGGAATATTTTAAAGAGCTTGAGAAGTTAAAGGATAAACTTCCGGAAGTTAAGGAAGAATTAAACTTTATATTTACAGGATGTTATACATCGCAGTCAAGAATAAAAATGGCCAACAGAAAATCTGAAAATACATTAAATGAAGCTGAGATATTAAGCAGTATTTCTACTCTTTCTACAGGGGCAAAGTATTATAGTAAAAGCTTTGAAGAGGCATGGAGGCATGTTCTCTTTGGACAGTTCCATGACATAATACCGGGCTCAGGGGTTCTTGAAACGAGGGAACATGTCATGGGCAATTTTCAGGAAGTTATGGCCATTGCAAATACAAAAAGAAGCAATGCCATTGTAAATCTTGCAGACAATATAGATACTTCGAAACTCATAACAAAAGAAGATCCTGCATATGAGAATATTTCTGAAGGTGCGGGAGCAGGATATGGGATATCGGATTTTAAAATATCACAATATGAGAGAGGCAGAGGGAGAACGAGGATATTCCATGTATTCAATACTGCTCCATATGAGAGGGACGAGGCTTTTGAAATCGTCGTATGGGATTTTAAAGGCAACAGGGAAAAGATTATATTTAAGGATAAAGATGGAAATGCTATGGAGTACCAGATTTTAGATTATGGCATAAATAAATTCTGGGGACATGAATATATAAGAATTTTGATAAAAGCTAAGGTACCTGCCTGTGGCTATGCTACATATATAATGACCGAAGGGGGCGATTACAGTAAGAAATATGCCGAACCATTTCCAGTGAGGACCGAGGCAAATTACGGACTTACAGATTATACCCTTGAAAACAATCTCATTAGAGCTGTATTCAGCCCGTATAATGGTTCTATAAAATCATTGGTGGATAAAACAACCGGCGAGGAATTTATAGACAAAAGCCGACATTCAGGAATTTTCAGGCTGATACAGGAAGACTCAAGCAAAGGCGGAAGCGCATGGGTTATAGGCTCATACATGGATATAAAAGAGATCACAGATAATGTAAAGGTTAAACGGGTGCGTTATTTATCGGATAGTATCAGAAAGTCTATATCATATGAAATGGAGTTTAATGATTCTGCGCTAAAGGTTACGGTATCCCTTGATTTAGATAGCACAATGTTGAACTATGACGTTGAATGCGATTTCCATGAAGTGGGGAGCAAAACAAAAAGTGTGCCTCAGCTCAGTTTCTACCTGCCGTTTAAATATGGTTGCAAATATTATAAATATGATGTACCCATAGGTACAATAGAGAGAGGTGAGATAAACGGTGATGTTCCTGCAAATAGTTTCGCTTATGCCGATCGCAGGGAAAAGGATAAGAGTTCGGTGATGCTTATAACAGATTCGAAGAGTGGTTTCAGGTGCTTTGATAATTCCATGTCGATTTCTCTTATAAGGGGAACGCACGGACCTGATCCATATCCTGAATTCGGTCCGCATAAATTTTCCTTTGCAATAAATTTGGTAAGGAATTGTTCAAACAAAGATTTAATAAAATATGGATATAATTACAACCATCCATTAAATGTAATTTCAGGCACTACCCATAGCGGAAAGTATCCTTTAACAAAGAGCTTTATGAGAATCCAAAAGGGCAGCGTGGCATTATCCGCATTAAAGATGGCCGAGGAAAAAACAAACGATAACAGATTCATACTAAGGGTATATGAGACTGAAGGGAAGAGCACGGATGTTGCAGTTGGCTTTTTCAAAGAGCCGAAAGCGGCATATTTTGTGGATATAAATGAAATTCCGTTGAAAAATTTGAATGGCATAGTAATTGAAGGCAATAAAATTTTGTTTGATGTATCTCCGTTTAGCCTGGCTAATATATGTGTCGAATTCGAGTGAAGAATTGAAATAAATGTATCCATTGAGTGAACGTGTATATATATTATTCGAATGTAAAACGTGCGCCTGTTAAGTGAATCAGGCTTAACTAAAGTATAATTTTTGGTATATAATATTCAAGGGTTGATGATATGTTAAGTTATAATAATTTGTATAAGGCTTGTATGGAATGTGAAAAATGCAATCTTTGCAAAACAAGGACGAATGTTGTTTTCGGCGAAGGCAATGTAAGGTCGATTATCATGTTTGTGGGCGAGGGACCCGGCCATGACGAGGATATGCAGGGAAGGCCCTTTGTCGGGAGAGCCGGGCAGCTTCTTACAAAAATGATAGAGTCCATAGGTTTAAAGAGGCAGGATGTATATATCGCAAACATAGTGAAATGCAGACCGCCCAATAACAGAGTGCCCTATCCTGAGGAAGCTGCAGCATGCCTGCCTTATTTGAGAAATCAGGTTGCAATAGTCATGCCTAAGATAATCGTATGTCTTGGGGCGACAGCAGGGAAATACATAATAGACGAAAATATCAGGATTACAAGGGATAGAGGCATATGGACCGTAAAGGGCTGCTTTAACATGATCGCTACATACCATCCTGCCGCACTTTTGAGAGATCCTGATAAAAAAATAGAAGCATGGGAAGACTTAAAAAAGATAAGGGATAAATATAAAAGTTTTATTAAAACGGAAGGTATGTAGATGGGAAAAGAATTATTATTGAATGCAGTGGAGAATGAATGCATTGAAGCAGTTAATAATAAGTACCCGGATGAGCAAAAGGTAATTGTTTTTGGGGAAGGAAATGCGGATGCGGATATAGCGCTTGTAGGCGAGGCCCCGGGTGAAAAAGAGATAAAATATAAAAGGCCGTTTGCAGGGGCAGCCGGCAAAAATCTCGATGAGTTTCTGGATATATTGGGCCTTAAAAGAGAGGATATATATATTACAAATACAGTAAAGTTCAGACCAGTTAAAATAAATCCGAAAACTCTGAGGCTTTCCAACAGGCCGCCTGAAAAGGATGAGATAGCCTTATGCCTTCCATTTTTGCAAAGACAGCTGGATATTATAAGGCCAAAGACAGTGGTTACTCTTGGCAATACGCCATTAAGAGCTCTTACAGGTGACAATAAGATAACTATCGGCAAGTGCCATGGGACTTTAATCGAAGAATGTAGATATGATATTTTTCCTTTATACCATCCTGCAAGCATATTATATAATATGAGTTTAAAAGAAGTATACAACAAGGATTTGTTGAAGTTTAAAAAAATATTAAAAGATAACGGTTGATTTGGGGGTATATATATGAGCAAAAACTTCAGAGAGTTTATCGATGGGATAAGGGGAAAGAAAGTTGCGGTAATCGGAATAGGGATAAGCAACAGGCCGTTGATTAAATATATAGCAAAGCTTGGAGCGGATGTTACAGCATGCGATAAAAAGGATAGGAATGACCTGGGGAAAATATGCGGCGAGCTTGAAGGGGAAGGCATTAAATTAAAGGTTGGATACGATTATCTCAAAGGGCTGGATAATTTTGATATGATATTCAAAACTCCTTCCTTAAGGCATGATATACCTGAGCTTGTGCATGCAAGGCGAAATGGCGTATATATCACATCTGAGATGGAGGAGTTCGTGAAATATTGCCCGGCACAGATTATAGGGGTGACGGGGAGCGACGGTAAGACGACAACTACTACTTTAATATACAATATGTTGAAAGAGCAGGGATATAATGTATGGCTCGGAGGGAATATCGGGAATCCGCTTTTCGACAGACTGGAATCGATTAAAAAGGAAGACAAAGTAGTGCTTGAGCTTTCCAGCTTTCAACTGATGACGATGGATGTAAGCCCGGATATCGCAGTCGTTACCAATCTTAGCCCGAACCACATGGATATACATAAATCCATGGAAGAATATATTGATGCGAAAAAGAATATATTCAGGCATCAAAATGAAAATAGTCTTTTAGTGCTTAACCTTGACAACGATATAACGCGGAATATGGAAAATGAAGCAGCAGGCAGCGTTAAATTTTTCAGCAGATTGAAAAAGGTTGAATCCGGGGCATATCTTAAGGGAAAGGAACTTGTAATTGTCGACCAATCCGGAGAAAATATTGTATGCAGTATGGAAGATGTAAAACTTCCCGGTATGCATAACATAGAGAATATGCTCGCGGCATTTTCAGCGGTAAGTTCCCTGTGCAGCATTCAAAACATGAAAAAGGTTGCATCGACATTTGAAGGTGTCGAACACAGGATAGAATTTGTAAGGGAAATAGATGGAGTAAAATATTATAACGATTCTATAGGATCAAGCCCTACAAGAACGATTGCAAGCATAAGCTCATTTAAAGGCAAGGTGATACTCATAGCCGGCGGATATGATAAAAAAGTACCGTTTGACAAATTAGCCAAGGCAGGCATGAAAAGGGTAAAGAGGCTTGTTCTCTTAGGCGTGACGGCTCCAAAAATCGAGGAAGCATTCAAAAGGGAAATGGATAAAACAGGCGTAAAAATTCCCATAGTGCATTCGAATACACTAAAAGATGCTGTCTTATCATGCAAACAGAGCGCGAAAAACGGGGATGTCGTCATTTTGTCTCCTGCATGTGCAAGTTTTGATATGTTTAAGAATTTTGAGGAAAGAGGAAATAAATTTAAAGAGATCGTAAATAGCTTATGAAAGCCGGCGGATAATCATTTATAATAGCGGACATAATCGATTTCAACATATGAAGGGAATGTAGTCTTGCCTAGGTTATTACCCGGCCAATTTCCGCCAATTGCGAGATTCATGATCAAATACATTTTTTTATTAAATGGATTGTATGTTTTATCAAAAGTTCTCATCAGGTTTAGAGAAAAATAAGCTTTATCGTCTACCATCCATTTTATTTCCTGCGGGCTCCATTCAATAGAATAAACGTGGAACCCCATGGAAAAGTTTGTAATGCCGTCACTGTATCTTTTATATGATCTGTTTTGATTTTTTAAAGAGTAATGGGCAACTCCATATATAACTTCAGGATCATTGCCCAGTATTTCCACTAAGTCGATTTCTCCGTTTTTTTTCCCGTCTCCATAATTGTTTTCACATGGTAAAAGCCAGATAGCGGGAAATAGTCCATTCCCTTCGGGAAATTTTGCTTTGACTTCAATTTTGCCATATAAAAATTCGAGTTTCTCCTTGGTAACTATTCTGGCAGATGTATATTGATGATTTCTATAATCTTCTTTAAGTCCCCTTATAATCAATTTTCCATCTTTAATATAACAATTTTCTTCCCTATCCGTATAATACTGCAATTCATTGTTCCCCCATAAATCTCCGCCATTTTGCAAAGTCCAATATTTATCATCGACAGCATTGCTGTTAAATTCATCGTTCCATGCCAGATTCCATCCGGACTTTGCCTTTTCATTCAATTCAGAATCCGATATATTATTTGAGCTATTAGCAGGTTCCTTACTGATAGAATCCTGTAAGTCATTTGAAGGATAAATCGATTCATTCTTTTTATTTCCGGAATAAGCATTATTTGATTTATAGTTATTATGATTCCACAGGTCCTTTTTAGAGGAGATTATGCATAGAGGAGAAAGAAATATAACAAATAAAAGAGTTATTTGGACGTAAATATATTTCTTCTTCATATATCCTATCTCCATTTCAATTGCGGTGAAAATATTCTTCAAATATAAAATATGCACCCTATCTATACCCCGTGGTGAACACAGCCGCATTTGTTATAGTATACTATACGTATTTTTACTAAATTACACGGTGAATATAAATTATTTGAAAAATATTTTTAAGAAATGAAATAGTACGCTTTTATACTTGCATAATTGAAAACACAAAATCATATTTTATATGAGACTATAGATAAAAACTATCTATATAGTAGAGGAGTGAAATAACTGTGAGCGGAGAAAAAGTATTATTTATAGGGTCCCATCCTGATGATATAGATTTAGGATGTGCAATCTGCATGCATGATCACTATCTGAAAAATGACAGAATAAAAACAATGGTTTTGACAAGGGGGGAGAAGGGAAACGGAAATGTAAATTCAAATAGAGTGCTCGAGGAATGCAAGTCTTTTAAAATTTTGGCTCCGGAGGCAGAAAATATTTTTTTTGATTTTCCTGATACGATGCTTTTTCATCATATGAATGAAATAATAGAAGAAATCAAAAATGCTGTAATCGGGGATGTCCCTGATGTTGTTTACATACCTTCCATCCATGATTTTCATCAGGACCATGTCGTAACATATGAATGCGCAATGGCGGTATTTAACAGCGTTAAGATCCGTAAAATCATCTGCTATGAAACTCCTTCAACTATGCCAGGCTTTTCACCAAACTATTTTAAAGTATGCGATTTAGACAATTTTGGCATTAAAGTTAAAGCTATAAAATGTCATGAATCACAAGCAGACAAGCCATATGTTGACTATGAAACAATCTATTCGATTGCAAAGATGCGGGCCAACCAGGGGCGTTACCATGAAGGCGTAGCAGAAGCATTTGAGATAATAAGGTTCTCGGAGATGGTTTTATGAGTATCTTTTCAAAGAAGGTGAATGAATGTCATTGCCTGGAATGCTGACAAGTCCAAGATCTATAATTTTTATAACATTTCTGATTTCATTCGTTATCTGGTTAATTGTAAGAAAAGGTGAAATTGAATACTCCGATAAATACAATTCTATCGATGCTATTGTACCTGCATATAATGAAGAAATTACTATTTCTAAAACCGTTGGAGATTTAGCAAACAATAAATATATAGATAAAGTCATAGTAGTGGACGATGGATCAACCGATAGGACCGGTGAAATATTAAAGCAGCTCAAGCCTCTATATAATGAGAAGTTGATAATTATATCCCAGTCGAATACAGGGAAGGCCGGGGCGATAAACAAAGGGTTGAACTTCATTACGTCGGATATGGTGTTCTTAACGGATGCCGACATAAGAATTCCAGATGACAGAGGTCTAGGATATCTTATAAAGACGCTTGAAAACGGGGCGGATGCAGTTGCCGGGATACCAGGTTCGGATTTGAACAATATTCGTTTTTTTGGCAAAATTAGAGCTTCAGTCAAAATTTTCTTCGCTACATTTAGAAAATGCGGAGGTGAGATAATTGGCGGGTATCCATTTTGCGTTTCGGGAAGCGTAGGTATGTATAAGACTCATGTTTTAAAAAGCGTCATGTTTCCGGACAGAACTTGTGTAGAAGATATGGATTTAACGTGGGAGCTGATTTCAAGAGGATATAAAATAGCTCAATCTTCGAGGGCGATAGTCTTCAGCCAGGAAGCGGCGACTTTTGCTGATGATATAAGGCGGTGGAGAAGATGGATAAGCGGTTATGCGGCTTGTATGAGAATTCACAAGAAGTTGTTATTAAAAAGGTTTGGATTGACTACTATTTTACCTAATTTCCTTATTGGAATATTTGGTATCATTCTGTTTATTATGCCATTTACATGGGGTTATTTAAATGCATTAAAGGGTACGGCTCTGTGGCTTGTCATTTTGATGTTTGCTTCAGCGTATTCGGCATATAAAGAAGGCAAAAAATGGTGGCTTATGCTTTACTCGCCTTTTTCGATATTTACAATTTTGCTCGTTTTTTTCTGCTGGATGTTCTGGGGACTGCCAACTTTGGTTACCGGCAATCAAGAAAGATGGAGAAAGGTCAAAAGATATTAAAAATAATACGTGTGTATATAAATTATTCGAAGAATATAAAATATACATCCAAATAATACAGGGGGAAGATATGATGATATATAGATGGTGGCATGAATGGAGGCAGCAGCGCGAGAACATTGACATAAAAGAAAAAACAGATGATTTTAAAGGGCCGGCATGCGCCGGGGAAAATACATTTATATCGGATGATGCAGTGCTTAAAGGCAATATCATAATAGGCGATAATTGCATGATCGGCACAGGAGTAATCATCAGGGGAAATGTGATAATTGAAGATAATGTAAGGATTGGCTATGGGGTTGAAATCAAAGATTCGATAATAAGGGAAGGAACCACCATCGGGCCTCTGTGTTATATAGGAGATTCACTGGTGGAAAGGGAGGTTTACATGGGAGCTTTGGTAAGGACATCAAATCACAGGCTGGATAGAAAGACTATAAAATCCTGGAATGGAGAAATGTATGAGGAAACCGGGTTTGAAAAGCTAGGTTCATGGATAAGGGAAAATTCAAATTTAGGTGTAGGAGTTGTCATATTGCCGGGCAGGATAGTGCCGGGGAATAGTACATTTGAACCCCATATAGTAATTACAAAGAATTATGCATCCGGACACTATAGATTAAACCAGAACATCGTCAAGATCGATTAATATAAATTAATGGGTAAAAATATGAAAAACAAATTAAAACTATTTATTATATATTTTGTTTATATTTTAGCTTTTGTGGGATTAATATTTTTGTTGCTGCCGCTAAGCTTCAAGCAGCATATCATAAATATTTTCGCGCCTCGAAAAGACGCTCCCCAAGAGATCGCTGAGGAAATCTCTCAAAATTATAATGGCAGATATATAATATTGACATTCGATGATGGATGGAGCTCTCAATATAAAGCATATAAAAGACTTAAACCGTTTACGTTTAAAGGGACGCTATATATTTGCTCTTCTCTTATTGGCGGGGAAGACCGATTGACGCTGGACAATTTGAAAGAAATGTATAACAGCGGCTGGGATATATGCAATCATACTGTGCACCATGTCAATCTTGCGAAGGTAAGCACTAAGAAGGCTTATGATGAAATATACGGGTGCTCGGCATGGATATCGGGACATGGCTTTACAAAAAATGAGGGATACAAACATTTTGCCTATCCGGAAGGCGGTTATAACGACAGCGTAATCAAAATATTGAAAGAACAGGGTTTCTTAACTGCAAGGACAACTAATGCCGGAAGCGATACGACAAAATTGCTGGAACTGGGGAGAGCATCTTTATATGGAATGACTAAAAAAAACATAAGAGATTATATTCTTTCAGATAAAAAACTGATTATATTTTGTATGCATAGAATTGTACCTGACGATTCGAAGAAAATTGCGGAGATAGACTTAAAGGAGTCTTATTTTGATGAAGTTATTAGCTCCATCGTTGAAAGCAAGAGGCAGGTAGTTACCATAACTGAATGGTATAAACTAAATAATAGATAGATGCGAATGTCGGAAGAATATTCATATAAAATATGCAACCAAAAGCGAAAAAAGAGTTGACGAAAAGAAATTAAGGTGCTAATATAATAAATGCCGCCTGTGAGGCGGGAGTGATCTTTGAAAATTGAACAGTGTGAGGAAGTGCGAGGTAATATAGAGATATAT
>JASEJN010000057.1 GCA_030016385.1 Clostridiales bacterium
TAAAAAAACATCTGCCCCTTTGGGGCCTCTTTTATTTTAAATTGATGTTATGTATAATATAAAATAGTATTGTATGAGGCTGTTTATAGAGGTGGAGGGGTTTATAATGGATGAAAAGGACAAATTAACAAAGCTTAAGGATATATTAAAAGATATGAAAAGTGTGGTGATAGCCTTTTCAGGAGGAGTGGACAGCACATTTCTTTTAAAGGTTGCAAGCGAAGTCTTAAAAGGCAGGGTTATGGCTGTGACAGCGTCGTCTTCTACTTTTCCCAAAAGAGAGATGAATGAAGCTATAAATTTTGCAAGGTCTATCGGCGCAAAGCACAGTGTTGTCAATTCCGAAGAATTAAATATCGAAGGCTTTTCGAAAAATCCGAAGAACAGATGTTATTACTGCAAGAAGGAGTTATTTTCGAAAATAGGTCAAATAGCAAAAAAAGAAGGATTTGATTTCGTCGCAGATGGGGCGAATGCAGATGATACCGGTGATTACAGGCCGGGCATGGATGCTGCAAGGGAGCTTGGAGTAAGAAGTCCCCTCCTTGAGGCGGGCATGACAAAAAATGATATCAGGGTGCTGTCAAAACAGATGAATCTTCCTACATGGGATAAACCATCTTTTGCTTGCCTTTCATCAAGGGTGCCATATGGGCAGGAGATTACCAGGCAAAAGTTAATGATGATAGATAAATCGGAGCAGTATTTGCTGGATATCGGTTTCAGGCAGGTAAGGGTGAGGCATCACGGGGATATTGCAAGGATTGAAGTGGCGCCTGAGGAAAGAGTGAAATTTTTCGATTTGAAGGTGATGGACGACGTATATAAAAAGCTCAAGGAAATCGGCTTTAATTACGTCACACTTGATCTTAAAGGATACAGGACAGGCAGCATGAATGAGGTAATAAGGAGGAATTGATTATGGATGCCGAGGCCATAAAGGAATTGCTTGAGGGCGTTAAAAAAGGCGATATATCTATCGACGATGCGATGATTAAGCTGAAAAAACTTCCTTTTGAGGATATTGGGTTTGCAAAAATCGATACTCACAGGGCTTTAAGGGTAGGATATCCGGAAGTCATATATTGCGAGGGAAAAGAGATAGAGCATATTAAAAAGATTGTATCTGTTATGCTAAAGGATGAAACCAACATACTTGCGACCAGAGCTTCAAGGGAGGTTTACGAGGCAATCAGGGAAATAGATAAAGATGTGATATATTACGAGCAGGCTAAAATATGTTTTATAAAGCAGAAAGAAATACACAAAACCGAAGGCAGGATACTGGTTGTAAGTGGCGGCACATCTGATATACATGTATCCGAAGAAGCGGCGATAACGGCGGAGGTCATGGGCAATACTGTGGAAAGGCTTTATGATGTGGGAGTTTCCGGTCTTCACAGGCTGCTATCGTATACCGACAGGCTGTTTGCAGCAAGGGTTATAATCACCGTCGCAGGCATGGAGGGAGCGCTTGCAAGCGTTGTGGCAGGACTTGTGGATAAGCCGGTGATAGCCGTTCCGACCAGCGTAGGTTACGGCTCCAATTTTAAAGGCCTGTCGGCGCTTCTTACGATGCTTAATTCCTGCGCAAGCGGAATAGGTGTCGTAAACATCGACAATGGATTTGGGGCAGGTTACCTTGCATCCATGATAAACAAGATCGGCGAAAAAAGATAAATTATAACTTTGGTTTGTAATATGAAATTAAGTATAAAAACAAAAATTCATATTTCAAATTGAAGAAATTATAAAGTGAGGTTTGTATATGAGCATATTATATTTTGATTGCTTTTCCGGAATAAGCGGGGACATGGTGCTTGGGGCATTGATAGATTGCGGAATAGACTACGAAATTTTCAAAGGCGAGCTTGCAAAATTGAATATAAGCGGTTATAATATTGAAATAAAAAAATCATCAAAGAATGGGATAACCGGCACGGACGTAAACGTACAGTTGGAAAAATGCGAGCATGGTGAGCATCAGCATAGAAATATCTCGGATATAGAGGGTATAATAAATAAAAGCGGTATAACTGAGAATGCAAAGGATATCTCAAAGAAGATATTCAGAAAGCTGGCAGAGGCAGAAGGAAAGGTACACGGGAAGAGTGTGGAGGAAGTCCACTTCCATGAAGTGGGAGCGGTAGATTCCATTGTCGACATAGTCGGGTGTGCGATATGCATCGATATATTACATATAGATAGCTTTGCATGTTCCATGCTTAATGTCGGAAGAGGCTTTGTCAAATGCCAGCATGGCATAATACCGGTTCCGGGGCCTGCCGTAGTCGAACTTTTGAGGGGCATTCCGGTTTTCTCCCTCGATATAAATACGGAACTCGTGACGCCAACCGGTGCGGCGATAGTTTCTACTCTCTGCACGGATTTTGGCCCCATACCTCAAATGGTTATTGAAAAAGCCGGTTATGGTCTCGGCAAAAAGGATCTGGAGATTCCAAATCTGCTCAGGGTAATCATAGGCGATGTAAAAAAAAAGCCGATAGCGTAATTTTAATCGAATGCAACATAGATGATATGAACAGCGAATTTTACGAAAATGTAATGGATAAACTTTTTTCATGCGGTGCTCTGGATGTTTATATGACCAATATAATGATGAAAAAGAACAGGCCTGCCGTCAAGTTATCCGTTCTTGCAGGAGAACAAAATGTAGATAGCATTTCTGAAGTGATTTTCAAAGAAACATCGACGATAGGAATAAGAAAAATGAGGGTTGAAAGAGAAATTTTAGAAAGAAAAATGCATACTATAGAGACCATATACGGGAAAATCAGCATAAAGGCGGCATACCGCAGAGGACAGATGGTAAATTATGCTCCTGAATACAGGGATGTAAAGGAAGCCGCGATAAAAAACAAAGTTCCCGTAAAAATAGTATACAATGAGGCTGTAAGGGAATTTTTAAACAAGATATATTGACAGATAGATGGTCCTTCGATTTGTTATATTAAAAGGCAACTGTATCGTTTTGGACAACAGATGGGTGCCCGAATTACGAATCGAAGATTTAATACAATAAATTGTACAAGGAGATGTGATTAAGATTAACGATAAATTTGTCAAACATGGTTTGACTTTTGATGATGTACTGCTTATTCCTCAAAAGTCGAGTGTTCTGCCGAAAGAGGTGGATACATCGACGTATCTTACAAAAGCAATAAAACTTAACATACCGCTTATGAGCGCGGGTATGGATACCGTAACTGAAGCAAGGCTTGCGATTGCCATGGCAAGGGAAGGCGGGATAGGTATCATCCACAAAAACATGTCTATAAGCAAGCAGGCATCCGAGGTGGATAAGGTAAAAAGGTCCGAGCATGGTGTAATTACAGATCCGTTTTTTCTGTCGCCCGAGCATTCCATAAAAGACGCTCTTGAGCTTATGTCAAAATACAGAATATCGGGGGTCCCGATAACTAAAGAAGGAAAGCTTGTAGGCATACTTACAAACAGGGATTTAAGATTTGAAAACGATGGAACAAAACGTATATCCGAAGTTATGACGAAGGACCATCTTGTAACTGCTCCGGAGAATACCACCCTTGAGGAAGCTGAAAGCATACTTAAGAAATACAAAATCGAAAAATTGCCGCTGGTAGATGAAAATTACTATTTGAGAGGACTTATAACGATTAAGGATATTGAAAAGGCGATAGAATATCCAAACGCGGCAAAGGATAAAAACGGCAGGCTCCTTGCCGGTGCCGCTGTAGGAATAACGGCCAATATGATGGAGCGGGTAAAAGCCTTGGTCGGTGCAAGAGTCGATGTGGTAGTTTTAGACACGGCTCACGGGGATTCAAAAGGCGTGCTGGATGCAGTATATAAAATCAAAAACGCATATCCTTCCCTCCAGGTCATCGCAGGGAATATAGCGACAGCTGAAGCAGTGAAGGATCTTGTATCGGCCGGAGCGGACTGCGTAAAAGTTGGGATAGGTCCGGGTTCGATATGCACGACAAGGATAATTGCGGGTGTTGGCGTTCCGCAGATTACAGCCATAGTCGACTGCGCGGAAGAAGCTGAAAAATATGGCATACCGGTCATAGCCGACGGAGGAATAAAATATTCCGGAGATATTGTAAAGGCTATAGCGGCGGGGGCAAAAGTCGTGATGATAGGTTCCCTCTTTGCAGGCGTCGATGAAAGCCCGGGAGATACCGAGATATATCAGGGAAGAAGCTTTAAAGTATATAGAGGAATGGGATCTCTAAGCGCTATGCAGTCCGGAAGCAAGGACAGGTATTTCCAAGAAGGTTCCAAAAAGCTTGTTCCTGAAGGCGTTGAAGGAAGGGTGCCGTATAAAGGGCCTTTATCCGAAACAGTTTTTCAGCTTGTAGGAGGATTAAGAGCCGGCATGGGTTATTGCGGCACTCCCACAATAGATGACTTGAGAAAAAACGGGAAGTTCATTACCATAACACCTGCCGGCTTGAGGGAAAGCCATCCTCATGACATACAGATTACAAAAGAAGCGCCAAATTATTCTGCGGGAATATAAGGAGAAAAAATATGGATAGAAATGAAGTGGTATTGGTTATAGACTTTGGGGGTCAGTATAACCAGCTTATAGCAAGAAGAGTTAGAGAAAATGGCGTATACTGCGAAATACTGCCTTATGATACCGATATCGGAAAAATAAAAGATAAGCATCCTAAGGGAATTATATTTACCGGAGGACCGAGCAGCGTGCTGGATGAAGGTGCTCCGACGATAGATAAGGGAATATTTGGTATGGGTGTCCCGATCCTTGGCATATGCTACGGATGTCAGCTTATAGCATATTTGCTTGGTGGAAGGGTTGAAAAAAGCGATGCAAGGGAATACGGAAAGGCAGATATAAAGTTCGATTCAAACAGCAAATTGTTTAAGGGAATAGAAGAAAATTCCGTTTGCTGGATGAGCCATACGCTGCATGTTTCTGCCGTCCCCGATGGCATGAGGATATCTGCATCGACTTTAAACTGCAAGGCCGCAGCTATTGAAGATGAAAAAAAGGGCATATACGGTGTGCAGTTCCATCCTGAAGTCATGCATACCATACGCGGCCGTGAAATAATAAGGAATTTTCTCTTTGAAATATGCAAATTGAAGGGCGACTGGGATATGGGTTCCTTTACGAAGCAGAAGATAAGAGAGATAAAGGAAATTGTCGGAAGCAAAAAGGTCATATGTGCGATGTCCGGAGGGGTCGATTCATCAGTCGCCGCCGTTCTTGTACATAAGGCCATAGGCAAGCAGCTTACCTGTATATTTGTGGATCACGGCCTGCTTCGCAAGGGAGAAGGCGACCAGGTTGAAAAGACATTCAAGGGTGACTTTGATATGAACCTTGTAAGGGTGGATGCCAAAGAGAGATTTTTAAAAAAGCTTGCAGGAGTATCGGAACCTGAGAGAAAAAGAAAGATTATCGGTGAAGAATTTATCAGGGTTTTTGAAGAAGAAGCATCAAAACTCGGAGATATAGATTATCTTGTACAGGGCACTATTTACCCTGATGTAGTGGAAAGCGGAACGAAAACCGCAGCGACAATAAAGAGTCACCACAATGTCGGAGGGCTCCCGAAGGATATTAAATTTAAACTCATAGAACCCCTGAGGACTCTCTTCAAGGATGAAGTGAGGAAGGTCGGAGAGGAACTTAAAATACCGAAGGAAATAGTATGGAGGCAGCCATTCCCGGGCCCTGGGCTTGCCATAAGGGTGCTCGGCGATATTACAGAAGATAAACTACACATCGTACGGGAGGCGGATGCTATTTTCAGGGAAGAGATCGCAAAGGCCGGTCTGGACAGGAAAATATGGCAGTACTTTGCATGCCTTCCGAACATAAGAAGCGTAGGTGTAATGGGCGATGAGAGGACATATGCATATACCGTCGCATTAAGGGCTGTTACTAGCACCGACGGCATGACCAGCGATTGGGCAAAAATACCGTGTGATGTTTTAGGAAAAATATCGAACAGGATCGTAAACGAAGTTCCAAATGTAAACAGGGTGGTATATGATATTACGTCAAAACCACCAGCGACGATCGAGTGGGAGTGACAGCATAAAAGCCGGAAATCAGCATTATTACTGGGTTTTCGGCTTTATATTTTGTAAAAGCGTTCCGGAATCGTTCCACTTTTTGTAAACTAATTATCCAAGTTTGAAGGATAATTGCTTCATCATATAATATAAGTCATTGTACTTAACTTTAAATTCTGAACATATATTTGGAATTTTGGGATGACTGCTAGGATTATTTGCATCCATGCTAACGGGTCTTTCAAATGTAATAATGGTATATCCATATGTACTTGCAGCGGCTATTAGCCAGGGATCTGCTATATTGCTCTTAGACCACTCAGCCAATGCCTTTGAACTGTAGTATTTTGACGCCTGAATATATGTCAATATTTCTGAATATTTTTCTATTATTTTACTATCCCTATGATCAATAAGATCTGTTATGGAAATTCCTTTTATCCATTTGCTAAGTTCATCATTTCCTTTTTCTATTTCATTCTTAACCATATCAAAAATAATTATTGAGCCGTTTTCAATGTATATTTTCATCTGTTGCCAAAATTTAGGAGTAAAATCAAATGCAATAATAACTTGAATAAGGAGTTATTATTGCATTTGCATCAATCAAAAATTTATCCGTGGTGCTTTTCATAGCTTTTTATCCCGCACTTTCTCAACCAATGCTTTAAAAGTATTCCTATTCGTATTTGTCAGGCGAAATGCATCAGAATACAATGTTTTTCCCTCTTGTACACTGTTAGCAAGGGCATTTAAAAAACGATTGTCTATCTTGGTTATCATTGCATTATAGTAATTACCACCTGTTTCGTTATTTTTGCTTTTGTTTTTATTTTCATTAAAATGAATAACAGCTTCTTGAACAAGTTTATTATATTCTTCCTTGCCAATATACGTATTTATAAGAGCTTTTCTTGCAATTACAGTCATACCACATTTAAAATAATAAGCTAAAGAGCTAATCTTCTTTTCGATGTTATTTTTTTCAGATTGTTCTTTCCATTTTTGCGTAAAAAGGCTTTGAGGTACTAAAAATTCTCCGGCAATTGCATTGCAAAGAGTCTCAGTATCGCTAACATTCGAGGCCATACTATATCTATCATTGAAGAAATTGTTTATTCCGAGCCAAATATGAGCCATCTCATGGACGAGGGAAAACAGTTTTCCATTTTTGGAATCATTGGAATTGATGAAAATTAAAGGAACATAGTCATCAATTAAAGTAAAAGCCCTAAATTCATCTATTTCCAATTTACGACGAGTATTATTTTCAACAATACCATTCATCATTACAATAACTCCTAGAGATTGTGCACGTGTGCGGATTTCCTTAAAAGACTCCCACACATTTTGCTCATGAGTAAACCAATCTACTGCTAATCCCAGATATTCATGCATTGTTGCTGCAATTTTATGAGCACTTTTATTGCACTTTTGGGATCCAATAAAATCTAATTTTGTGCTATCGGAAGCAATTAAATAATTCCTCATCCACTCTTGTATATTTTCCATGCTATGGACTGTATCTATTAAATTCCGGCTTGGATTTTGTGATTTCAAACTATCTATAGTCCTGCACTTGAGAATAGGAAGGTCTTCTTTCGGAGGATTTTTTAAAAAAAAGTAGCCCAATGGAATATTCGTCGCTTTGCTCAATTTTTCAACTTGGTTAAATGTTGGCTTTTTATTACCGGTTTTCCACTGCTGAATATTATTGAAAAGCGGCATACTTATTTTTTCAACTTCCACACGTTGCATTACCCAATTCATTACCTCAGGTGCGATATTTACTGTTATTTGCATGAATTTCCTCCTTTACACAACCATTTATTATATTATACCAGTATTATATGAAAACTTGCAAAAATATTAAAGTAAGTGCTAATATGCTTGCAGTGAGGTATTGTAATGATGTATTTTCAAAAAAGCCTGCGCATTATGAAATGCTTTATAGATAGGATTTTGTCTCCAAACAATGGAACGATGAAAAATATAAATGGGAGGCTAAGCCACGGAATCTTATTTTTCTAGGCCAGCCGAGCGTCAAGATTCACTTTGTCTCGTTTCACTTCCATTTTGGGATACGCATAGCGTCAGGTATCATAAAAAAATTTTTAGCTTGTGAGCTATTTCGGCTTGAGAATGGTAAAATGATTACAGGAATATACTGGATAAATATGAAATTCCTATAATTGAAGTGAAGGCAAATATGCAAATTCAAGGAGAAATATGAACATTTATGATATTAGAGATATCGTGAAAAGCGGTATAAGTGAAAATGAAATTGGAAACAAGGCGTATAATCTTGGAAAACTGTATGATGCAGGATTGCGTATTCCGGAAGGTTTTGTAATAGCGATTGACTGTTTCTACGACTGTGTGAAGGCAAATAATGCAGGTAATTTATTGAAAAAGGCACATGATAATAACGGCATTTTGCAGTTTCGTGAACAAATCTTAAGCTTTATGCTGCCATCGGAATTGATGGATTCTATAAACAAACGGATTGAGAAAATCGGGTATCCCGTGATTGTCCGGTCTTCATCGACATTAGAAGATACCGGAAAAAGCAGCATGGCGGGCATGTTCTTGTCTGTACCTGGAATAGAGAACCAGACGCAGTTGGCCAAGGCTGTCTTGGAGGTGTGGGCAAGTGCATATTATAATTGCTTTGAAAAAAATCTGCCGATCGGAATCGTAGTTCAAAAGTATTTCAGTTCGGAATTGGGCGGAGTGGTTTTTTCAAAGCATCCGTTTGGAAAGGATTGCTTCTATGGCGAGTATTCGCTGTCGGGCGCAGAAAATGTTGTGGACGGAAAAGAAAACGGCGCCTTTGAAATAACAGAATCAGACGAGCTGATAGGAGATGACCGCTGCATCGCTAAATACGCGAAGCATTTGGCAGCGGCAATAATTCAGATTAGGGAGTATTTCCATTGCCAGGTGGACGTCGAGTGGTTGATTAGCGGTGGGCAGTTGTATATTCTGCAAGCAAGACAAATCACGAGATATATTCACAAAAAGAAAGTCACGGGGTTCAGAATTGTAGATGCAGATGACTTTGGTACTTTAAAAAAAATCGATATGTCGTCATTTTACAATCGCTATATGAAGTGGTTTGACAAAAGGGCGATGCTGCGTAATCTCTGCCGAAAGAGCAATGTTGACATACCGATTGTAAAATATGTTTTTTATAACAATGAAAACTTGGACATGGATCAGATCGACCTGGAATTTGCAAGGGCGGATATTATAAAGATTGAAAGCAATGAAAAAGTCAGGACAAAAAGGAAGGAAGATGTAGAAGATTATCTTCGGGATGTGGCGGATAAAACGAAAGATGGCATTTCGATTGTCCGTTTACAGGAGATTACACCGACGGAGTACTGTGGCAATGCCTGTATGACAGAAGACGGGAATATATATATTGAATGCATGCCTGGCGGCTTCGGCGGATTTCTGAGTGGAGAACTTGATTTTTCACACTACTTAATGAGTGTGGACGGCAGAATCCTCAGCAGAGACATATTGTACTATGACTATATTTGGAAGATGAATGATATTTCAAAAAGGTTTGATAAAGCCCGCTTGGACAAAGCAGTTCCAGGAAGTCTGTCAAAAGGAATATTGGCAGATATCATAAAGATGACGGTATCACTTGATAAGATAAGTGAAAATATTAAAATTGAGTTCGAGGTAGCCGGCAACAAGGCATATTTTAATGATGCAACCCTGGATCACAAGGGAATATATTCCAAACTTGTAATTGACAAAGTTATATCAGCAGGCGATTTTTTGGAGAACTTAAAGTAATGACGGAGGAAGAGCTTAGGGAATTAAAGGAACAACTTGGCGGAAGAAGCTTCATTGCGGAAAGTGAATTTATCAGAAAAAGCAAGAAATATTTAAAAGAAAGGCTCAAGGATGAATCCGTTAGGGAAGTACTGGTAGCGCCATATCCAGATCCATGCTTGTCTGCACTGGTTTCTTACTATGAGGGCTTTATATTTGAACGTGGCGGATTGCTGTCACATCTTGCAATCATATTAAGAGAGCAGAACAAGCCTGCAGTCATTCACAGAGGGATATCTGGCTATGCTGATGGAGCAGATGTTGAAATGATTCAGGGAAAAGTAAATATATACTGAAATGAAAGACGATTAAGAGAAAAAGAAATGGAATTTGAGAAAATTACAAAATATATAAATGGATTATATAAAAAATACATTTCGGAGATTGAGTTATGATTTCAGTCAAAAAATAAGATGATAACAGATAAAATAGCGAATAATATTTATTATAAAAGTAAAAGATGAAAAACCCCCGCCTTAATTGACGAGGGATATTTATTGTATCAATTTGCCATTTCAGGCTTTACGGCCTGAATTCCTTGAACATTTCCTTCTTTGCTCCGCAGATGGGGCACTTTTCAGGAACTACGTCCAGAACGGTATAGCCACATATGGTGCAAATGTAAATAGCTTTGAATTCCAGATCATGTCCCGCTTTTACTGCATCTTGCGCTTTTTTGAACAATTTTGCATGAGTTTTTTCCGCTTCAAGCGCCCCATGGAATGACATTTCAGCACCAGACTCATTCTGGAATTTGGCTGTATTCAGGTAAACCGGATACATCTGCTCGACTTCGTGCAGCTCGCCGTTGATGGCGCCCTGTAGGTTATCTACAGTTTTGCCGATTCCAAATACTCCGCCTGCTGCAACTGTTGCATCCCCGATATCACCGTCCAGAACTTTGAAATGATTTCCAGCATGCACACGTTCCGCATAGGAAACCGCTTCAAACAGTGTTGCGATATTCGGGAATCCCTCCTTGCGGGCAATATCGCCCCAGATAAGATAGCGCATATGCGCCATGCTTTCTCCGCCGTAAGCAGAACGGAGAAAATCCGCAGTCATGGCATTATGTACCGACATATATAAAACCTCCCTTTTCATTTAGTTAAAATGTGGCCCTTTGCAGTGGCCTGTGTTGTTCGCTTTACGCATCAGACGCGCCACATCTCAGTTTGGCTAAAATTCAGCTTTCCAAAGGCCGTGCAGATTGCAATATTCGTAAACGATTCCGCTTTCAGCGTTATCAAACTCGGCAATCGGCTGTTCGCCAGGCTGCAAATATTTAAATTCGACGCGTCTGCCGGACACCAAAGCAATCCACTCGATATGATGCTCAGGAAGCATAGGATGCAAAACGGATCCAACTTTAACCTTTAGTTTCCCGTTTTCCCTCGTTATAACCGGAACGTGTTTCTCCTTCGCACCATCCGAGGTATTTGCCACTAGTTTGTTCATCGCCTGTCCGCAGCAGGTAAGGGTTCCGCCGCCGCTTTTTAGTAACGCTACAATGTTTCCGCATCTTTCACAACGATAAAAAAATATATCTGACATAGATAATCTCTCCTTTGAATATATTTTTTATTCAAATGCAACAACGGCATCTTTGTTCTTAATACGAAGCAGGACTGTTTCCAGCACGCGGAAGTTATGGTTCAGGTCTTTCTGTTCCAGATATGCAGTCGAAAGGTCTTGACCGATAACAAGATCAAGATTTCTCGGTTCACTGCAGACCAGAAGGGCCTTTCCGCTACCGAGCACAGGGGTATGCAACACATTTCCGTTTAGAAGTTTAGAAATACGATCATACTCTAATACACCTGTTCCAGGTTGAATTCGTTGTAGCTGTAAATATATATCAGGACTTATGACAAGGGTGTAGGCACCATAGATTCCCTTTGAAATCAGAAGCTCAATGGCCGAGGCGATATCGGAATAGGCGTTTTCGCCTTCCTTCCAATCGGATTTTTTAATCTTGTTGATGCCCTGGGCGGTTAGAAGCCCTTCATACCCAAGGGCCGCATTGCCGAAATAAATTAAAGAATCTTCTTTTCTTGCGCAGGTTTCGGCAGCATTTAAAGCTTCTGTAAGATCAACCGGATATCCAAACTGTGCGCTGTTTTCAAGATCCCTTGCACGCAATGTGAAATCATGATAAATAGCGGGAATCTCTACATATTTCCTGCCTTTTGTCGTAATTATTCCTCCGTCTGAGACTTCTTCTACAGCTCCGGCGCTATCGACAGAAATGCTTTCAGTGCCGACTCCAAGCGGCCCAAACACATGTAAAAACCGCCTTCCAGACAGAACTTTTCTCACCGCTCCAACAACGGCGGAGTCGATCTCTCCCCACAGTTCAGTTGAAATGGGGGAACTTTCTCTAGAAAGATAATCCATAGTGATTCTCCTCTCTAAATCAAGATTTATGATCAAGAAGACTGCCGACTGTTCCCTTTCCAGTAGCTGTTTTTTCTGCTGGTTCTTTCAAAACTCCAAGCTTTTCCAGCATCTCTTTGACTTCCGTTTCGCCGGCAGCGAATTGCTCAGCTTCTTTCGGGTCCAGTGTGCGCAATAGCGTAAACAGTTCCCCGACATGTACTTTCTCTTCATCGCGGATATCGGATATAACTGCTTTGGCAATGGCATTATCTGTTGCCTGTGCATGTGCATCATAGAGGTAAATGGCCTCCAGTTCTCCTGCGATATCCAGACGTACCGCCTGAATGAGTTCATCTTTGTTTAATTTTCGTTCAACATTGCCTTGAAATGGATTTGCAAAAGCTGGCATTTTATTCGACCTCCCAAGTTAAATGATAAGATATAAATTTCTGGCTTTATAATAGCATATATATTTCCAGTCTGCAAGGTTATAGAAAGGAACACTTCAATTCGTAATATGAACTTATGTTATTTTGAACGCTCATTCGGTAGATTCAAGTTTTGTAAGTTCTAAGGCCAGCAGACTTAAGAATCCAAAAGCTTTTGAAACTTGCCTTGCTCAGACATTCAAAAGCTCTAAGGATTCTTTGCGGCAGCAAAGCCAAGAATTTATCAAAACTTTCATAATGCTCATTTGTTGCTCAAAACAACATAAGTCTATTTATGCCTGATTTCATATTGCGAATCGAAGAAAGGAACAGAATGTAAATGATATGTTACATTTTATAATATATAAAAAAACTTTTTAAGGGAAAAATAATATAATACAGGATGCTTCTTTTATATTTGAAGAATATTATTCAAATAATCTGTATGCATTCTATAAGGTAGATTTAGGAAAAGGGTGATACCTTGAAAAAACAAATGTTTATTGTTATCTTTATAATATCGCTATCTTTATTTCTGTTATCCTGTGCAAAAAAGAATAAAGCTCAGGAAGGAAACTCAAAAAAAGAGGATGGCAAAAACTATATCATATTTGTAAATGCTGATTCGCCGGACGAAAATAAAATGTATAGCATAGAGGTTGAAAGCAAAGATAAGAAGTCGATATATCAGAAAAACGTTTTGAATGCTGCGGGCATCGATGGGAAAATAGCCGTATTGTCAGAAGAAAAAGGGAAAACAGGGCTGTATACGATCAACGCGGATGGAAGCGGCAAAGTCGCTGTTTTAAAGGATTCCCCCATAAAAAACAGCTATGTTTCGTGGTCTCCGGACAAGAAAAAGATAACTTTTGCCGCAAGGAAAACCGGGGATAAATCCGATGAGATATATTATGTTGAAACGGATGAAAACAAGGGCCCTGTAAAGGTAACTGACGATGGCCTGACCGATGCCGACCCTAAGTTCTCCAATTCAGGGGAAACTATCGCATATGATAAAAAATCAGGCGGCAATTACGATATTTTTTTGTATGAGATTTCTCCCTTAAGAAATGTGAATCTATCGAAAAATGCGGCAAACGACATTTCTCCCGTTTTAAAAACCGATGGTACAAGGATGTTGTTTCTAAGCGACGAGGCTGAAGCGGGCAAATATAATTTATATTCTATGAATATGGATGGCAGCGGGAGGTATCCATTGACATCAGGCTTAAACATCGACAGGCATTCTGTTGATGTTTCACCAGACGGCAGCATGGCAGCGTTTGTATCGGTAGATGACAGGAAAAATAAATCCCTTCATGTAATCGATATGAGCAAAAAAACCGTTATGGTTTCAAACGGTTCATATATATCGGCATGGTCGGACGATAGCAAAAAGCTCTATTTTGCATCTTCCGACGACAAAGAGATGAAAAGAAAGATAATTGAATATGACATACAGGAAGGAGTCATGAAAGATATCGTAAAGGTGCAGTATAAACCTGGAGAAGAGGCGGAGGGCATAAAATTCATATATTTTACCGACAAGTTGAAATAAAGGATCATGAGAGGGATAAATGATCCTTTTATTTATGGGCGTGGCCGGCTATACTTTAAGTGGAGGTTCGCTTTGTAATATGAAATTGATCATAAATAGTATATTATTTTGAGCAACGAAATGAGCATTATTAAAGCTCAAAACAACATGAGTTCAGATTAGAACCAAAGTGGAATGTAAGTTCAGCACTAAAACGTTTTGCTAAAATTCATTATAATAATTAAAGGAAAACAATAATTCTTATAGAATATTTAACAAGTCTATAAAGATTGATGGGGTGGTACTATTGGCGCAATATCATTCAAAGCTTGAGTCTAAAGAAATGGATGAACTTTTTAAGGCCATACTTACGTTAAAAAACATCGAAGAATGCTACAGATTTTTTGATGATATATGTACAATAAATGAGATGCAGGCAATTTCCCAGAGAATGCAGGTCGCACTGATGCTGAACAAAGGGGAAACATACAACGAGATAGTCAAAAAAACCGGTGCAAGCACTGCAACCATAAGCAGGGTAAACAGGTGCTTAAACTATGGTTCAGATGGATATAACTTAGTATTGAAAAGGCTTGGCAAAAAATAATAGTTTTATCAAGAGGGCTTTTTTTAAAGACAGGCAAAAATGGAGGAAATAAGATGGATTTAGATAAACTAAACAAAGAGCAAAAGGAAGCGGTTCTTACAACAGAGGGACCTCTTTTGATATTTGCAGGGGCCGGAAGCGGAAAAACCAGGGTTCTTACATACAGGATAGCATATCTTATTGAAAGCAGCGTATACCCGGGAAGCATTCTTGCAATTACATTTACAAACAAAGCGGCCGGCGAGATGAAAGAAAGGGTGGAAAACCTTGTGGGAAGCGCATCACGGGATATATGGATATCCACGTTCCATGCGGCTTGCATGAGGATTTTAAGAAGGGAAATAGATAAGATAGGTTACAATAAAAACTTTGTAATATTTGATACAGGCGATCAGAAGACTCTCATCAAACACTGCTTGGATGATCTTGACATAGATGAGAAGATGTATCCTGTAAAAACTGTATTGGGCAATATAAGCAAGGCAAAGAATGAACTTGTAACCTGTGAGATGTATAGAAAACGGAATTCCCTTGATTTCAGGGCAAAAAAGATAGGGCAGATCTACGAGCTTTACCAGAAAAAGTTGAAGGAAAACAATGCGCTTGACTTTGATGATATTATAATGAAGACAAACGAGATTTTTGAAAAATTTCCCGATGTTTTAAAGTTCTACCAGCATAAATTCAAGTATATACATGTTGATGAATACCAGGATACCAATTATGCCCAGTATAAGTTCATATCCTATCTTTCCATGTTTTACAGAAACCTCTGCGTCGTAGGCGACGACGACCAGAGCATATACGGCTTCAGGGGAGCCGATATAAGGAACATACTGGAGTTTGAAAAGGAATATCCAGATGCCAAGATAATAAAACTTGAAGAAAATTACAGGTCTTCAAAATGCATATTGAACGCTGCAAACAGCGTTATAAAAAATAACAGGGGCAGAAAATCAAAAACATTGTGGACGAATAAGAGTTCCGGTGAAAAAATCTCAATATATATGGCAAGAGATGAAAAGGACGAAGCGGCATTTATTGCAAAGAGCATATTGAAGGATATGGATTACGGCAGGAGCCTCAAGGATTTTGCCGTGCTATACAGGACGAATGCCCAGTCGAGGGTTATAGAGGAAGCATTCATGCAGTATAAAATTCCCTACAGGATAGTCGGGGGTTTGAAATTCTACGATAGAAAAGAGATAAAGGACCTGATCGCATATCTTCGTGTAATCGATAATCCTGTGGATAACATATCTCTTGCAAGGATAATAAATGTGCCGAAGAGAAACATAGGAGATACCACTTTGCAAAAACTGTCCGGATATGCTTCTAGGATGGGGATAAGCATGATGCAGGCTGTTTTTGAAGTGGATAACATAAAGGAAATATCGCCGAGGGTTTCGTCATCAGTTAAAAAATTCGCATCTCTTATGCAGGAATTTTTATCATCATATGAAGGGCGCAGTGTGCCTGAGCTGATTTCGTTGATAATGGATAAAACAGGTTATATGCAAAAACTGCTTACATCAGGAGATACTCAGGACGAATCAAGGCTCCAAAATATAAAGGAATTCTTATCCGCTGCCCAGAATTTTGAGAGGGAAAGTGAAGATAAAAGTCTTGGAGCATTTTTAGAGGGGATAGCGCTGATTTCCGATATAGATACGGTCAAAGAGGATGAAAGCGCCGTGGTATTGATGACGCTTCACAGCGCCAAGGGTCTGGAATTTCCTGTTGTATTCATGGCGGGAATGGAAGAGGGCATTTTCCCGAATTACCGATCCGAAGAAGATGATAGCGAGGTGGAGGAAGAAAGAAGGCTGTGCTATGTCGGCATAACCAGGGCTAAGGAAAAGCTTTATATGACATATGCTGCCATAAGAACTCTCTACGGCAATACCCAATGCAATGATGTTTCGGAATTTATAACCGAGATTCCTGAAAAATATATAGAATTCATAAATAAAAAGCCGCTTGATTATATTGCGGCTTCAAAGGCTGACCTGACAGTGAATAAGCCGGCGAAGCTGACTCTAAATGAAATGAATGTTTTAACTTCCGATAAAATTAAAGCAGGAACGAAGGTAAGGCATAAATTATGGGGAGAGGGGATCATAGCCTCTGCAATAAAAAAGCCTGATGATTATGAGATTACTGTTGTATTTGACAGCTGCGGGATAAAAAAGCTCTCTGCAAAATATGCTCCTTTGGAATATATTTAGACTGGAGGTATATTAATTGGACGTTGCAAAAAGGATTGAAGAACTCAGGAAAATCATTAATTATCACAGTTACAGGTATTATGTCATTGATAAACCTGAAATAAGCGATTATGAATATGACATGCTCTACAGGGAGCTTGAGGATCTGGAAGATAAACATCCCGAACTTATAACGCCTGATTCGCCTACACAAAGGGTAGGCGGTGAAGCGCTCAGGGAGTTTGAGCAGGTTGTCCATACAATACCGCTTCAAAGCCTTCAGGATGTATTTAGTTTTGGGGAATTGAGGGATTGGGACAGAAGAGTAAAAAGCATGATAAATGAAACACCCGAGTATATCGTTGAGTTAAAGATAGACGGTTTGTCAGTCGCCTTGCTGTATGAAAATGGAAAACTTGTAAGGGGTGCAACGAGGGGCGACGGATTTATCGGCGAAAATGTCACCCAGAATTTAAAGACTGTTAAAAGCATACCTCTTGTTATAAAGGATAATAATCTTCTGGAAGTGAGAGGAGAGGTATACTTTCCTAAAAAAAAGTTTATAGAATTGAATGAAAAGAGGGAGGAAGCCGGTGAATCGCTGTTTGCAAATCCAAGGAATGCTGCAGCAGGATCATTGAGGCAGTTGGATCCCAAGATAACGGCAAAAAGAGCGCTGGATATTTTCGTTTTCAATGTTCAGCGATATGAAGGAAAGGATCTTGTTACCCATTTGAACAGCCTTGAATATTTAAAAGATCTCGGATTTAAAGTGAGCCCCGAGAGAGTCCTTTGCAAAGACATTGAAGAGGTTATAGAGCAGATAAAAAGGATGGGGGAGATGCGCGGCGGTCTGCCATTTGAGATAGACGGCATCGTAATCAAGGTAAACTCGCTGGCTCAAAGGGAAGTGCTTGGAAGTACTGCTAAAACACCAAGATGGGCGGTGGCATATAAATTTCCACCTGAAAGAAAAAAGACAAGGTTAAAGGATATAACAGTAAATGTTGGGAGGACAGGAGTGCTTACGCCTATGGCAATACTGGAACCGGTGAGGATTGCCGGTTCGACTGTTTCAAAGACTACATTGCATAATGAAGATTATATTTCTGAAAAGGATATCAGGATAGGAGATAATGTCATAATACAAAAGGCCGGCGATGTGATACCTGAGATCATCGAGCCTTTAATCAAGGAAAGGTCCGGAGATGAGAAAATATTTAAAATGCCGGAGAGATGTCCGGAATGCGGCGCACCTGTGAAAAGACTGGATGGTGAAGTTGCCGTAAGATGTACGAACATAACATGTCCTGCTCAGATCAGGAGATCGCTGGAGCATTTTGTATCAAGGGATGCTATGAATATAGACGGCCTAGGGCCACAGATAATATCGCAGCTTCTCAATAACGGGCTGGTACACGATGCGGCGGATTTTTATTATTTAAAATATGAAGATTTAATAAAACTTGATAGAATGGGAGACAAATCGGTAAATAATCTTTTAAATTCGATCAGCAAGACAAAGGCGAATGAACTTGACAGGCTCATTACCGCTCTGGGCATAAGATATGTGGGGCAGAAAGCCGCAAAAAATTTGGCTAAATATTTCGGCTCCATGAAGGGAATTATGAACTCGACAGAGGATGAATTCTTGAATATCGAAGACATCGGAAGCATTATGGCTGAGTCCATATATAATTTTTTCAGCAATGAGAAAAATATAGCATTCATAAATAAACTTAAAGATGCAGGAGTAAATATGGTATGCAAGCAATTTGGCTCAGAAAAGGATCAACCTTTTGCGGGGCTTACATTTGTACTTACCGGAGCTCTTTCAAAATATACCAGGGATGAGGCCTCGGCTATCATAGAAAACCTTGGAGGAAAGGTTTCAGGAAGCGTATCGAAAAAGACGAGTTATGTTCTTGCCGGCGAAGACGTCGGATCGAAGCTCAGAAAAGCCGAACAGCTTAATATTAAGATTATAAATGAAGAGGATTTTGAAAAATTGACCGGAAAAGTTAAATAAGGAGCAGTGTGTTCAAAAGTGACTGCTAATATTTTTATTAAAAAAAGGGAGATATCTATATGTTAACCGGGTCAAAGACATTTGTTCCTAAGAAATTCAATAAAGATTGTCAGCCTGATTTGCACGGCCAAAAGACAATCCAACCGACCATCCGGCATTTGGGTAGAGAACAGGCTGCCTATGTATGGTATGCATGTTACGGCTCCAATATGGCGGAGGAGAGGTTTATGTACTATTTGCAAGGTGGAAGATGCAAATACAATGGAAAAGAGTATGATGGATGCAGGGATAAATCTGCCCCGAAGGCAAAGAAAGCGATTACGATTCCATTTGAAATGTATTATGGAAATTGCAGCCGTAACTGGAATAATTGCGGGGTTTCATTCCTCGATTCATCGAGGAGCGGAAAGACACTTGGACGCATGTATCTGATTAGTAAAGAACAGTTTGAGGAAGTTCGCCGCCAGGAAGGCCCAGGAGATTGTTGGTACAACCAGGTGATTTATCTTGGCAAGGATAGCGGATATGAAATTTACACATTTACCAACAAAACGCGTCGTAAGGAGAATGAGCCGGATGCAGGCTATATTTCAGTTATACGCCAAGGGTTGATTGAAACTTATCCGCAAATTACAGAGAAGGAGTTAAAAGAGTACCTGGCAACCGGGAATTAGAGTAATGAAAAATGTGCATCTGTAAGCTTCGATTCGTAATATGAACTTATGTTATTTTGAACACTCATTCGCCAGATTCAA